>JALYUH010000515.1 GCA_030853985.1 Bacteroidota bacterium
GTACAATGGAGCCAATGCACCAGATAACCGTGACGCCCACCACGAGCAGCGGAAACACAATAGCCGACCAGGTGCGGAAGAACATCAGCAGGGTGATGCCGGTGACCACCATAGCCAAGATGGTGAAGAATTTCATCTCTCCGGCCACTTTGCTCGTCATCGTGGAGCGCACGTAGGGCAGGCCGGCGTAGTGCAGCTTAATTTTGGTTTTCTGCTCAAACTTCGCCGCAAAGCCCAGAATATTGTTCATCACCGCCTGCCGCTTCGAGGAGTTCAGGTACTTCGGGTCCATCGTGAGGGCCAGCAGCGTGGCTCCCGTGGTGGGGCTGATGAGCTGGCCTTTGTAGAACTCCACGCTGTTCACCACCCGCATCAGGCTGTCCAATTCGGCCTGGCTGCGCGGCGGGGTTTTGAAGATGGGCGCGGCCACGAAGCGGTTTTCGGCCGTATCCTTGCTGATATTCAGCAGCTTGCTCACACTGAGCACGCCGTTCACACCCTGCACTTTAGCCAGCGTATCGGTGAGCTGGCGGAACTCGTTGAAGTTACCGAGCTTATAGATGGAGCTGTCCTGCAGGCCAATCACCAACACGTTGCCATCCTCCCCGAAAGTTCGTTTGAACTGCCGGAAATAAAGCATGTCCGGGTCCTTCTCGCTTACCACCTGGGCGAAGTCGTAGGTCATCTCCACGTCCTTGGCCTTCCAGGCCATAAAAATGGTGATGGCGGCCAGCACCGCAATGAGCGACAGGCGGAAGCGGATAATGAATACGGCTACTTTTTCCCACATAAAATCCTTGTAAAGAGGCAAAGTTACGTGACGGGGCGGCGCGGGGAATCTCACGAGACCCCTGCGGGGCGGGCCCCTCTCCAAAAGAGCAGGGTGCTAGGCATAGGGGCGGGGCTCGCCCCCGCCCGTTGTTCGCGCTTTTTTAACGGTCACATTCAACGGCGGGCGGAAACAAGCCCTGCCCATACGAGCAAAGAGTCCCGGTCCTGTTCAGGAACCGGGACTCTTTGCTTTTAAAACGGGCGTTTCCTACAGTTGCTCAAAAATGCGGCGGAAACTCACGGCCTCCCCGATGTAGCTTTTCAGCGCCGAAATGGGCATGCGGGTTTGCTCGCGCGAGTCGCGGTGGCGCACGGTCACGGTTTCGTCTTCCAGGGTCTGGCCATCGACCACGATGCAGAAGGGCGTGCCGATGAGGTCCTGGCGGGTGTAACGCTTGCCGATGGCGTCGCGCTCTTCCAGTACGAGGCGGAAATCGAATTTCAGGGCATCGAAAATCTCCTGGGCCTTCTCGGGCATCCCGTCTTTGCGGACGAGCGGGAAGATGGCGGCTTTCACCGGGGCCACGGCGGGGTGCAGCTTCAGCACGGTGCGGGTTTTGGTGGTTTGGGCGTCGCCCTCCCCTTCCGTGATGGTTTCCTCCTCGTAGGCGTTGCAGAGCGTAGCCAGAAACAGGCGGTCGGCGCCCACCGAGGTTTCGACCACGAAGGGCACGTAGTTGCCGTAGGCTTTGCCGGTGGCGGGGTCAATATCCGCGTCGAAATACTGCTGCTTCTTGCGGCTCAGGTTCTGGTGCTGGGTCAGGTCGAAATCGCCCCGCGAGTGGATGCCCTCCATTTCCTTGAAGCCGAAGGGGAATTCGTACTCGATGTCCATGGCTGCTTTGGCATAGTGGGCTAGCTTGTCGTGGTCGTGGAAGCGCAGTTTGGCGGCCGGCAAACCCAGCGCCTCGTGAAAGCGGCGGCGCGAGGCTTTCCAGGTGTCGTACCACTCGCCTTCGGTGCCGGGGCGCACGAAGAATTGCATCTCCATCTGCTCAAACTCCCGCATCCGGAAGATGAACTGCCGGGCCACAATCTCGTTCCGAAACGCCTTGCCAATCTGGGCGATACCGAACGGAACCTTCATGCGGGCCGACTTCTGCACGTTCAGGAAGTTCACGAAAATGCCCTGGGCCGTTTCGGGACGCAGGTACACGGGCGGCGCATCCGAGTCCACGGCCGAGCCCTGGGTCGAGAACATCAGGTTGAATTGGCGCACGTCGGTCCAGTTGCCGGTTTTGGACACGGGGCAAAGAATTTTCTCGTCCAGAATGAGCTGGCGCACGCCGCTCAGGTCGTTGGCCGTCAGCAACCGGCCCATCTCGGCGGTGAGGGCGGCGCCACGGGCAGGGTCGCCGGCGTTTTCGTATTCGGCGGCTTTTTCCTCCAGCAGCACGTCGGCACGGTAGCGCTTCTTGCTGTCGAGGTTGTCAATCAGCGGGTCGTTGAAGCCGGCGATGTGGCCGCTGGCCTCCCAGGTGCGCGGGTCCATAAAAATGGCGGCATCAATGCCCACCACGTTGCCATTCAGCTGGGTCATGGCCTCCCACCACAGGCGCTTGAGGTTGTTTTTGAGTTCCACGCCGTTGGGGCCATAGTCGTACACGGCGGCCAAGCCGTCATAGATTTCCGATGACTGAAATACGAAGCCGTATTCTTTGGCGTGGGCCACAATGTCTTTGAGTTGCGCGGGTTCAGATGCTGGGTTCATACCCACAAAAGTAGGCCGATGCGGCGGAAGCCGAAACTTGCGCGTACAAGGCGCGAAATCGGACCGGCTGGCGCAACAGCCGGCCGCGCGCAGCCAAAACGTGACCGTTCGGCTTCCCCGCTCATCTAATCGCATCATAATTCGGTAACATATCCACGCCGAGCCATCCCGCTACCTTTGCTCCATGATTCAAAATAACTACCAACAAACCCACTCTTTATGTTTGGCTTAGAACCTCACGTACTACTGCTGCTCGTGGTGTGCCTGCTGGCCGCCTGCGCGTTCGAGTTTGTGAATGGCTTTCACGACACGGCCAACGCCGTGGCCACCGTCATTTACACCAACGCGCTGCGGCCGTGGGTGGCGGTCATCTGGTCGGCGTTCTGGAACTTCATCGGCGTGTTTGCCGGGGGCATTGGCGTGGCCATGGGCATCATTTATTTGCTGCCCGTCGAAACGCTGGTCGACCAGAACGTGTACCACGGCATTGCCATGGTGGGCGCGCTCATCTTAGCCGCCATTATCTGGAACGTGGGCACCTGGTATTACGGCATTCCGGCGTCGAGCTCGCACGCCCTCATCGGGTCCATTCTGGGGGTGGGCATTGCGTTTTCGCTGCTGCCGGGCTCCAAAGGCGCGGCCGTGAACTGGAGCAAGGCCGGCGAAACCGGCATTGCCCTGCTGGTGGGGCCGCTGCTGGGCTTCGCGCTCACCATCGGCATGATGTTTCTGTTCAAGCGCTTCGTGCCCAGCAAGGCCATTTTTAAGGAGCCGCACAAGCGCAAGCCCCCACCCCTCTGGATTCGCCTCATCCTCATCACCACCTGCACGCTGGTGAGCTTCTTCCACGGCTCGAACGACGGCCAGAAGGGCGTGGGTCTCATCATGCTGATTCTTATTGGCATTGTGCCCTTCCGCTTCGCCCTCGATGTGGGTAAAAACCCCCTCGACCTGCGCGAGTCCCTAACCAAAGTAGAGTACGTGATGAACCGCGTGAACCGCGCCGAGCTCAGCCCCAACGACCAGGTGCTGCTCACCAAAGTGCAGGAGCAATCGGCCGACCTCGACCGCATTTTTGCCGGCAAAACCGACATCAAGCAGCTGCCCCCGCAAACCCGCTTCGAAATCCGCCGCGACGTGCTGCTGATGACTAACAGCGCCAAAAAGCTCCTGGGTTCCGAAAAAGTAAGCCTGAGCACCGCCGACCGCAGCACCTACACCGATGCCGTGGCCGAGATGAAAACCTTCACCGACTACGCCCCCTGGTGGGTGCTGCTGATGGTGAGCCTCTCGCTGGCCTGCGGCACCATGATTGGCTGGCAGCGCATCGTGAAAACCATTGGCGAGCGCATCGGCAAGGAGCACCTCAGCTACGCCCAGGGGGCCAGCTCGGAGCTGGTGGCGGC
>JALYUH010000521.1 GCA_030853985.1 Bacteroidota bacterium
CAGTTAGGGCGGACGTGTTGAGGCACTGCGGTCGCTCATAAAATGACACGCCCACACCGAGTCGTTTTGGAGCCGCTTTAAAGCCGAACTGCTCGAGGCGGCAGCTTTCCTGGCCTGGCCAAAACCCGGCTCGAAATCAGCCACCACATCGCCTATTACAACGCCGAACGACGACACTCCGCCCTCGGCTACCGCTCACCCAATCACTTCAAACCTCCCTTCAAAATACGTCCCAATTGTGTCCGGCATAGCTAGTCTACCTCCTCCCGGCGCAACCGGACGGCGGGGGAACCGACTGGGCGGTTGCTCCTTATTTGTTTGCCGACCACTTGGTTAGTTAAAAACGACGGTCTTCACCAACTCGTCGGGCAACCGGCTGTTAAAGCCCTCGGCCAAGGGGATTTCCACGGTAAACGTGCTGCCTTCCCCTTCGGTGCTGGCCACCGATACCGTACCCTCGTGCCACTCCACGATGGTTTTGCAGAGCGACAGGCCCAGGCCAATGGTTTCCTCGCCCCGCAAGCCGGGCCGCCGGGCGCGGGTGAACCGCTCGAAGAGGTGCGGCAGCATGGCCGCCGGAATCCCGATGCCATCGTCGGACACTTCTACCCGCGCCCGGCCCGGTAGCCCCACCACGGCCACCCGCACGTGGCCCTCGTGCGGGGTAAACTTCATGGCGTTGCTCACCAGGTTGATGATTACCTGCGTGAACTTGCTCACGTCCAGGTTCACGTACACCGGCTCGGCGGGCAGCGAGTAGGCGAAGTGGTGGCCCAGCAGCTCGTAGCCGAGGTGCAGTTGCTCCAGGGGGCCGCGCATGATGTCGCCCAACTCCACCCGGTCAATTTTCAGGTTCGTGGTCACGGCCGCCGCGAACTCTAGGTTGATGAGGTCGCGAATCATTTTCACGCTCTCGCGGCTGGTGCTCTCCAACATCTGCAGCATCTGCCCGACCTCGGGCTTCACGGCCTCGGGCAACTCGTCGCGCATGTACTGCGCCAGCTGCTCAATCATGATAAAGGCCCCGCTGGCATCGTGCGAGAGGACCTCCAGCGTCACGTTTTTGCGGCTGTTGAACAAGTCGGAATTGGCCTGGTGGTGCTTGGCGGCGCTGATGTCGTGCAGGGTGCAGACCAGCAGCGGCCCCGTCGTGGCCGTTGCCGGATGGTAGTAGGGGATGGCGGCGAACCACTGCGCCGACTCGTCCACGCGCTGCAAGCGCACCTCAATCTCGCTGAGTTGGTCGCCCCGCACCCACCGCGCCCAATGCTCGGCCAGGTAGCCCCGGTCCTCGGGGTGAATGCGGGCCAGCAGGGCGGGCAATTCGGCGTTGACGCCGGCATCGGTGCCAAACAGCACCTGCTCATAAGCGTGGTTGACGAAAATCACCCGACCGGCGGCGATGTCGTAGACCACTTGCACCTGGGCGCTGGCGTTCACCTGGGCCAGAAAAAGGGACGCAAAATCAAGCATGATAGTAAGAATTACCGGAACCGGGTGGTGCCAGGGGAATTAAGTGGCAACGGACGGCCAGACCGTTCCGGCCGTTTCACCAGCCGTTTTGTCTCACGTGGTGGCGCTCACCTACGGCTTGTGACTGCCTGCTTATTCTCCTATGCAAAACGAGCGGACCACCTAACCCGCTCGTTTCGTGTGCCCCGCAACGCCGCTAACGCCGTTGGGGCCTTTCCAATAGTGCCGAACCGCTCGCACGGCCCGGACTTTGTTAGTGCCGGGCCGCTTGCACGAACCCGGGCTTTTTTTCTTCCGCCGCCACTGGCACCGGCCGGTTCAGGCGCTGCTCATCTGTAACAACGGCACCGGACCCGAGCGTGCTAGAACCGACAGCGCCTGAATGGCCGCCCGCGCCCGCGTTTTCACCGTGGCCAGGGGAATGCCGAGTTCTTCGGCGGCTTCGGCCTGCGTGCAGCCGCCGAAATACAGCAGGTCAATGACTTCGCGCTGCCGGGGCTTGAGCTGCCCGGCGAGCTCCCGCACCCCAATGTGTTCGGGCTTGAAGGAGGCTGGCGCGGGGACCATTGCCGCGCCAGCCCCTTCCAGCGACCGGTTTTGGCGGTGGAACTGGTAGCGGGGGCTGCGCAGCACGTCCACGGCGTGGTTAGAGCACACGCGCGACAGCCAGGTGAAGAGCCGGCCCCGCTCGGCATCGTAGCTGGCAAAGCTGAGCCAGACTTTGAGCCAAGCTTCCTGCAATACGTCCTGCGCCAGGGCCTCGTCGCGCACCAAGCGCAACACCACGGCCAACAGGTTTTTGGCGTACCGCGCGTGCAATAAGCGCAGGGCTTGCTCGTCGCGCGCCAGCAGGCGCTCAATCAGCAGGGC
>JALYUH010000532.1 GCA_030853985.1 Bacteroidota bacterium
CACAAGTAGTCAGGTTGACTGTTGCGGTAGAGATGCTTCGGCTGCGCGGACGACAGATAAGGCATGACATTCTTCTATGTTTTTCAAAGGATTAATGCGTCACCGCCAGCACGTCCAGCTTGCCGAACTTGCGTAGCTCGTACTCCTTGGTCATCAGAAAAATCAGCGGCGTCACCAGCAGAATGTGGGTCGAGGACGTGAACACGCCGCCAATCATCGGCAGCACGATGGGCAGCATCACGTCGGAGCCCGTGCCCGTGGCCCAGAGCACCGGCACCAGTCCGAACAGCGCCACCGAGACGGTCATTAGCTTGGGCCGCAGGCGCTTGGCCGCGCCGTGGAATACGGCGTCGCGCAAGTCTTGCTTCGTGATGGTTTCGCTCGAATTGCCCTTGGCGGCTACCAGCTGCTGCATGGCGTCGTTGAGGTAGATGACCATGATAACGCCCGTTTCCACGGCCAGCCCGAACAAGGCGATGAAGCCCACGGCCACCGCTACCGAGAGGTGCACGCCGTAGAAATACACCATGTAGGCCCCGCCGATGAGGGCGAACGGGATGGTGACCAGGCTCAGCAGCGCCTCGCGCACCGAGTGGAAGGCGAAGTACAGGCAGCCGAAAATCACGAGCAGCACGATGGGCAGAATGAAGAGCAGCGTGCGCTGCGAGCTGATGAGGTTTTCGTACTGCCCACTCCACTCCAGGTAGTAGCCGGCGGGCAGCTGGCCCTGCATGCTTTGCACCTTTTTCATGGCCTCCTGCACGGTGCTGCCCAAGTCGCGGTCGCGCACGTTGAAGAGCACCGCGCCGCGCAGCTGGGCATTTTCGGAGTTAATCATGGGCGGGCCGTTCTCAAAGCGCAGGCTGGCCACGGCCGAGAGCGGCACCGGGCCGTAGGCGGTGGTCTGGATGGGGATGCGGCCCAGCGCGGGCAGGCTGTTGCGGAAGTCCTCGGCCAAGCGCACGCCGATGGCGAAGCGGCGGCGGCCCTCCACGGTGTTGGCCACGGGGGCGCCGCCGATGGCCATTTCCACCACCTCGTTCACCTGGTCCACCGTCAAGCCGTAGCGGGCCAGCTGGTCGCGCTTGAGGTCTATTTGCAGGTATTTGCCGCCCGTGATGGGGTCCACGTAGAGGTCCTTAACGCCAGGCACGCCGTTCAGCGCCGCCCGCACCCGCTGCGATACCTGGTAGATGGTATCGAGCTGCTGGCCATATACTTTCACGCCCACGTCGGTCCGGATGCCGGTACTAAGCATGTTAATGCGGTTGATGATGGGCTGAGTCCAGCCGTTCACCACGCCGGGGATTTGCAGCTTGCCGTTCAGTTCCTCAATCAGTTTAGCCTTGGTCATGCCGGCCCGCCACTCGGCGCGAGGCTTGAGCTGGATGATGGTTTCAATCATGCTCAACGGGGCGTTGTCGGTGGCGGTGCTGGCCCGGCCAGCCTTGCCGAGCACGCCCTTCACCTCGGGCACCTGCATGATAATCTTGTCCTGCACCTGCAAAATGCGCTTCACTTCTGTGTTTGATACGTCAGGTTGGGTGATGGGCATAAACAGAATCGAGCCTTCATCGAGCGGCGGCATAAATTCGGTACCCAGACTCAGCAGCAGCGGAATACTGATGCCCAGCAGCAGCAAATTGATAGCGATGGTGGTTTTGCGCCAGGTGAGGCACCAGTTAATGAGCGGCGCGTACACCCGCTCCAGCCCCCGGTTGATGGGGTTTTGCTCCTCGGTTTTGAACTTGCCCTTCATGAAAAAGGACAGCAGTACCGGGGCCAGCGTCACGGCCAGCACGGCATCAATCAGCAGGATAAACGTTTTGGTGTAGGCCAGCGGGTGGAACAGCTTGCCCTCCTGCCCGGTGAGCAGAAACACCGGCAGAAAAGACGCCACGATAATAATCGTGGAGAAGAAAATGCCCCGCGACACCTGCTTGCTGGATTTCTCGATGATGGCGAGGCGCTCGTCGTTAGTCATGGTTTTTGAGGGATTTGAGGATACTCAGCACTTCATGCTGAACGAAGGCAGAGCCGAAGCCGAAGCATCTCTCCCGCTTCGTTGCGCCAATTGGGTTAGTGTTGCGGTAGAGATGCTTCGGCTGCGCTCAGCATGACGTTCTCATTGTTGGCCGGCGGCCCGGCCGCCGCGGCTTCCTCCGCCGCCTGGTGCAGCGCCAGGTTGCGGTAGGCATTCTCGGCCATCACGATGCCATTGTCCACAATGACGCCAATGGCCAGGGCGATGCCCGTGAGCGACATAATGTTGGACGAAATGCCAAAGGCATTGAGCAGGATGAAGCTGGCCGCGATGGTAATCGGAATCTGGAGCAGGATGCTCAGCGCGCTACGCCAGTGGAAGAGGAACACCAGCACCACCAGCGACACCACGGCCATTTCTTCGAGCAGCGTGTGCTTGATGTTGGCGACTGATTCTTCAATCAGCCCGCTGCGGTCGTACACGATGTTGAACGACACGCCGGCTGGCAGGCCCTTGGCCACTTCGGTCATTTTGGCTTTCACGCGGGTTATCACGTCGTCGGCATTTTCGCCGTAGCGCATCACCACGATGCCGCCCACGGCCTCGCCCTGCCCGTTTTCGTCGAAGATGCCCAGGCGGATATCGCCGCCCATCTGCACCGTAGCCACGTCCTTCACCCGCACCGGCACCGACTGAAACGTGCCCA
>JALYUH010000282.1 GCA_030853985.1 Bacteroidota bacterium
GGTGTAGCGGCCGGCGGCCAGCAGCTCGGGCTGCACACGCAGCAGGTGCTGGCCGCCAGTTTCGGCCCGGTAGTGAAAGTCGAGCACGACGGTATCGGCGCTGGCCAGCGGAGCAGGCTGCTGGCCGGGCGCAATTTCAAAGGCATCGAGGAAAACGCGGGCATTTGTGCCGGGCGCAAGCGTGAGGCTGACGTGGACCTGCTCGCCGGCCCGCACCACGTAGCGGTAGCTGGCCGCAGCGGGCACTTCGGGGCGGAAGTAGCCAGTTTCGGCGAAGGGTAGCGGCACTACCAGCGAGTCGCGCAGGGCCTGGGCAGCGGCGGCCAGCCAGGCGCGGCCGGCGGGGCGGCGGTCGAGGCCGGCCTGGGTGAGCTGGCGGGCGTAGGCCTGGTGCGGCGTTGCCTTTTGGAAGATGGCCTGGAGGGTTTGCTGCTTGCTGCAGCTGGCGAGCAGGAGCGCCGCGCCCGTCAGCACGGCCCATAGCCCGCCCCGCAGCGACCGGGCAACCGGCCGGGCAATGGTAGAATCCACCTGAATTTGCATGGCCCCCGAACACGGCTGGCCGCAAGCTGGTTCGGCTGGGACAAGGCTGCCGCGGCCGTTTTCAACCGTTCGGGTTTCTATTTGAGGCGCGGATTGCAAAGCCTGCGCTACGGCAGGGCTTCCGCATCAAACGGGCTTTCTGGTTTTGCTCGGCGCTTTCGCGCCGGGTGGAGCGCGGTTAGTGGGGGCTGGCGGGGCTTTAGCCCTTGTGCAACGGGGAACGCGGATGGGCTTAAAGTCCCAAAACAAGGGGGCAACCCAAAATCCCGGCTCTGCAGGGCCGGGCAAATGCGCACGTTGGGTTTTAAGTATACGTCATAAGTAATGCGGCATTGGTCCGGCCGGACCGCCGAGGGCGGTTTCGAGGTTAGTGTACAGTAGCGGTTTTGCCCTGACGATAACCGGTCGGACTGCCTAGAGCGGTCGGACCGGGGCCGGAGACGGCGTACCGCCGCCTGCGCGGGGCGGGCTGCTACCTTTGCGCCCCATTCCCGCCTCCTACTCCGCTCGATTATGAAACTCATCGAATGCCCCCGCGATGCCATGCAGGGCCTAGCCGAATTCATCCCCACGGCCACCAAAACGGCCTACCTCAACGCGCTGCTGGCGGTGGGCTTTGATACGCTGGACTTTGGCTCGTTCGTGTCGCCCAAGGCCATCCCGCAGCTGCGCGATACCGCCGAGGTGCTGGCCGGACTCGATTTGAGCCAGACGCGCACCAAGCTGCTGGCCATTGTGGCCAACCGGCGCGGGGCCGAAACTGCCGTGCAGCACCCCGAAATCGGCTACCTGGGCTTCCCGCTGTCGGTGTCGGAAACCTTCCAGCGGCGCAATACCAACCAGAGCACCGCCGAAGCGCTGGCCGACGTGGCCGCCATGCACGAGCTCTGCGAAACCCGCGGCAAAACCCTGGTCGCCTACCTCTCGATGGGGTTCGGCAACCCCTACGGCGACGCCTGGAACCCGGCCATCGTCACCGATTTCACGGAGCAGTTGGCCCGGCTGGGCGTGCGCATCGTGGCGCTGTCCGACACCATCGGGGCCAGCACGGCGGCCACCATTGGCCCCCTTTTCTCGGCCCTGATTCCCGCCTTTCCGGCCATTGAATTCGGCGCGCATTTGCACACCACGCCCACCAGCTGGCGCGAAAAAGTAAGCGCTGCCCACGAGGCCGGATGCCGCCGTTTCGACGGGGCCATCGGCGGCATCGGCGGCTGCCCCATGGCGGCCGACGAGCTAACGGGCAACATGGCCACCGAAAATCTGTTGGCTTATCTGGCCGGGCAGAGCGTAGAAACCGGGCTGGATATGGCCGCGTTTGGTCGGGCGCAGGCGATGGCCGCCACCGTTTTTCCCAGCCATTAACTTCTCATTCTCATGCCCATTACCGTCGACATCTTCATCCCCTGCTTCGTCGACCAGCTCTATCCCACCACGGCCCTGAACATGGTGAAAGTGCTGGAGCGTTTGGGCGTGCGCGTCAACTACAACCCCGACCAGACCTGCTGCGGGCAGCCGGCCTACAATGCCGGCCACCACCTGGCGGCGCGGGCCGTGGCCAATAAGTTTCTGGACGATTTTGCCGCTCCGGCCGCCGATGCCGGGCGCTACATCGTGAGCCCGTCGGCCTCGTGCGTGGGCATGGTGCGCAACAGCTACACCGAGCTGTTTGCCACCGAAACACCCGCGCAACAACGCAGTTGCCGGGGCGTGCAGGGCCGCGTGTTCGAGTTGACCGAATTTCTGGTGGGCGTGCTGGGCGTGACGGCCGTGCCGGGCGCGCAGCTGGCCGGACGCTACACTTACCACGACTCCTGCTCAGCCCTGCGCGAGTGCGGCATCGGCCCCGGCCCGCGCCAGCTACTCGATGGCGTGGCCGGCCTAGAGCGCATCGAGATGGCCGAAACCAGCACCTGTTGCGGCTTCGGCGGCACGTTCGCGGTGAAGTTCGAGGCAATTTCGGTAGCCATGGCCCAGCAGAAAGTGGAGCACGCCCTCGAAACCGGAGCCGACTACCTCGTGAGCACCGACGTGAGCTGCCTCATGCACCTCGATTCCTACATCAAAAAGGAAAAGCTACCGCTGAAGTGCCTGCACATCGCCGACGTACTGGCCAGCGGGGGGTGATTTCATTTAACAGTTATCAGTTAACATTTAACAGCTGTTCAATTGGCCATTACGGGTCCGTTGAACAGCTGTTAAATGTTAACTGATAACTGTTAATTGACCTTACAGCGCCCGCCGAATCCGGTCTTTCAGGCCTCCGGTGGCTTCGAGCAGGGGCAGGCGCACGGCGGCCCCGCACACGCCCAGGCCTTCGAGGGCGGCTTTTACGCCCACGGGGTTGCTTTCCTCATACATGAGCGGGTTGAGCGTGAGGAAGCGGAAGAGGCCGGCACGGGCGGCGGCAAAGTCGCCGGCCAGGGCGGCGCGGGTAAGCTCGGCAAAGCGCTTGGGGAAGGCATTGCCCAGCACCGAGATGATGCCTTGGGCCCCGCAGGCGATGAGGGCCGGCGTGAGCATATCGTCGCCCGAGAGCAACAGGAAACCCTCGGGCTTGCCGGCGGCGATGGCCAGGCACTGTTCCATGTTGCCGCTGGCTTCCTTGATGCCGATGATGTTGGCATGGCGGGCCAGGCGCAGCGTGGTTTCGGCGGTGAGGTTGGAGGCCGTGCGGCCGGGCACGTTATAGAGGAGGATGGGCAGCGGGCTGGCGTCGGCCAGGCGGGTGTAGTGGGCAATGAGGCCGGCCTGGCTGGGCTTGTTGTAGGCCGGGCTGGCCGACAGAATGGCGGCCACGCCGGTCAGGTCGGTGGTGCGGAACAGCTCTTCGGTGGCCACGGTGTCGTTGCCACCGATGCCGTACACCAGCGGCACGCGGCCGGCTACGTTCTCGACGGCGGTGCGCAGCAGCTCGGCCTTTTCGGCGGCCGTGGTGGTCGGCGACTCGCCGGTGGTACCGTTCACGACGAGGTACTCGACGCCGCCTTCGATGCAGAAATCGAGCAGATGCCGCCAGCCGGCGTAGTCCACGGCCAAATCCGGGGTGAAGGGCGTGACCAGGGCCACACCAGTGCCATGAAATGCGGGAAGACGAGAACCAGGAGTGCGCATGCCGGGAGTTTGGGCGTTAGTTTTGTGGGCTGCAAAAGTAGCAGGTCGGCCCGCTATTCGGCGAGGCTGGTTTGCACGTCCCGGCATTCACCCCATTTCACTCCCCGGTTGCGAAGCCCGGCTTCGCGCGTTTCCATGAAAGTTACCGCTGCTTCCCTCCTGCTGGCCGCCCTCACGCTGGCTGCCTGCGATTCCAAAACCGCCACCACCGGCGAATCGGCCACCAGCAAAGCCACCGTGGGCGTGGCTGATTCCCTGGTAACCGACCCGGCCGCGGCCAAAACCTCGGGCACCCAGGCCACCGCCACCGACGAGGCCAACGCCACCCCCGGCCCCGACCCTAAAACCATTCCGGCCGGCAAGGCGGGCGACGCGGCCGGCATTCTGGCCCGCCCGCAGGTGCCCATCCTCTGCTACCACCAGATTCGGGACTGGACGGCTCGCGATTCGAAAGGCGCGAAGGACTACATCGTGCCCATCGCCGCCTTCAAGGCCCAGATGAAGATGCTGGCCGACTCGGGCTACCACACCGTATCGCCCGACCAGCTCTACGCCTACATGACTACCGGCGCGAAGCTGCCGAGCAAGCCCATCATGCTCACGTTTGATGACACCGACCTCGACCAGTTCACCATTGCCCGGCCCACGCTGGCGCAGTATGGCTATAAAGCCATGTACTTCGTGATGACCGTAAGCCTGGGTCGCCCCCATTACATGACGAAGGACATGGTGAAGCAGCTCTCCGACGAGGGCAACGTCATCGGCTCGCACACCTGGGACCACCACAACGTGAAGAAATACCAGGGCAAGGACTGGGAAACCCAAATCGACAAGCCCACCAAAACCCTGGAGAACATCACGGGCAAGAAAATCAACTACTTCGCCTACCCCTTCGGCCTCTGGAACCCCCAGGCTTTCCCCGAGCTGAAAAAGCGCGGCTTTGTGGCCGCCTTCTCGCTGGCCGAAAAACGCGACCAGCAGGACCCGCTCTTCACCATCCGCCGCATCATCGCCAGCGGCTACTGGAGCCCCAAAACGCTGCGCAACAACATCGTGCAGTCGTTTTAGGCTCGCCTCGCCGTCTGCTTATTTGTTACGCGAAAAAGCCCAACTTTCAGGCAGTTGGGCTTTTTCGTGCGCGCTGAAGCTGACGATAGCGACACGTATCTGGCTGATTTAAGCGCAGTGAGGTCGGCTACCGTCCTAGCGTCAGGTGCTCCTGCTCGGCGGGGTTGCTGCTGTCGAGCTTAATTACTTTGTCATCCGCACTCGCAATAATCCACGACTTGCTGATACGGTCGAGCGGACGTTGGTTGCCGAAGGTGAAAACCACGGTTTTCGAGTCGGCCGGGGTGCCGTAGTAGCTGTTGCCGCCCCAGGTCCAGGAGCCAGGGTCGGTGCTGCTGCTGTGGCTGGCCGTGGCCTGGCCGTTGGCAGCGAAGGCAAAGCGGTAGCCGGCCAGCTGGCTGGTTTTGTCTTCGGTGGCCTGCATGTAGAAAGTCACTATCCAGGTGCCGGCGGCGAGCTGCTGCGGAAAGGCGACGGTTCCGGCGGGCGCGGCGGGCGTTACCAGGTCATCTTTTTTGTGATTGCAGCTGGCGGCGAGCAGGCCGAGTGCCAACAGGGAAATCAAGGAGGTTTTCATCATGTTGCAGGAGTTTAAGTGAGTGAACGAGTGTGTCCATCACTCGTAGCACTTCCCGCAATGGTTGCTCGCCGTCGCTCATCACCAGCCCCTAGTCAACTGCGCCTTCCAGGGACTGCTTTAACGCAGCGTTGCGCGTTCGTAAAAAGCCCGTCAGGTAACGCTGCAAAAACAGCTTATCGACCAAGCGCCCCACAAGCCCGAACGGACTGCTAAACTCGAAAACGTCGCGCACGCGCGTCCCTCCTTCCACGGCTTCGAAGTAGTGGTCGTGCCGCAAGGTTTTGAATGCCCCACGCACCAGCTCATCCCGGAAGTGATACGGCGGGGTCGCAGCCGTAATTCTAACGGTGAGCCGCTGCCGGATGCCAAAGTGGCGCGCTTCCCACGTCACCACATCGCCGAGCTGCAATTGGCCACTGGTGGGGCCTTCCAGCACCCGCTCGCCAGTTTGCCGCGTCGATTCGAGGTGGGCCTGGACGTTCAGGGCCAGCGCGTAGCAGGCAGTTGGCGGGGCCTGCACCAGCATTTCGAGTTCGATGCGTGCCATTTTACATCAATCGTTATTTCAACCCGCGCAGCACTTCCATGGTGTTGCTCACGTGGTCGGTGGCCCCACTCAGCGAGTTGAAAATGTATTGAATGACGCCCTCCTTATCAATTACGAACGTAACGCGGCCGGGCAGCAGGCCCAGCAGGGCGCGAGGCACTTCGTAGAGCTTGCGCACCAGCCCGTCGGTGTCGGCCAGCAGCTCGAAGGGCAGGCGGTGCTTCTGGGTGAACTTCTGGTGCGACTTTTCGCTGTCGGAGCTGATGCCCACGACCTCGGCCCCGAGGTCTTTAAAGTCCTCGTACTGGTCGCGGAACGAGCAGGCTTCGGCCGTGCAGCCGGGCGTGTCGTCCTTGGGGTAGAAGTAGAGCACCACGTGGCGGCCGCGCTGCCCGCTCAGGCGGAACGGCTTACCGGACGTGGTAGTAAGGGTGAAATCGGGCGCGGGCTGGCCAACCTGAAGCATAGCGAAGGGAATTAATTGCGGTTGCAAGGTAAGCCCGGCGTAAGGCTTTGGCCGGGGGCGCGTCATCTTTGTGCCTCTTAGCCCCGTTTTCATGCCCGAGCCCCGCGTCAGCGTCATCATTCCTGCCCACAACGAGGCCGAAGCTATTGGCCTGGTGCTGGCCGAAATACCGGCCGGCCTGGCGCAGGAAGTCATCGTGGTCGACAATAACTCGACCGACGACACCGGCCGCATTGCCCGCGCCGGCGGGGCCACCGTGCTGCGCGAGGCCCGGGCCGGCTACGGCTACGCCTGCCTGGCGGGCATGGCCCACGCCTTCGGGGGCGATAAATCCGAATGGCCCGACCTCGTCGTATTTCTCGATGGCGACCACTCCGATTTTCCCGAACAAATGCCCGAACTATTGGCTCCGCTCCTGCGCGGGGAGGCCGACTTAGTCATCGGCTCGCGGGCGCTGGGCGAGCGCGAGAAAGGCTCGCTCCTGCCCCAGCAGCGCTTCGGCAACTGGCTGGCCGCCCGCCTCCTAAACCTGCGCTACGGTGGCCAGGTAACCGATTTAGGGCCGTTCCGGGCCATCACGGCCACCGCCCTGCTGGCCATCGGCATGGAAGACAAAACCTACGGCTGGACGGTAGAAATGCAGGTAAAAGCCGCCCGCCAGGGCCTGCGCACCGTGGAAGTGCCCGTACGCTACCGCAAGCGCATCGGCACGAGCAAGGTGTCGGGCACGGTGAAGGGCACGCTCGGGGCCGGCTACAAAATTCTCTGGACGATTTTCAAATACTGGTAATCCGGGCTGTCGGGCGGGGTTTGAGCCCATTACGGCCGGTTTTCGCTGTTTTTTTTGCTTTGTCGCATACTCACGTTTCATATCTCTGATGGCCGTACTGCCGATTTTGCTGGTGGTGCTCTATGGGCTGTGCCTGCTGTTCATTCTGGGCTTCAGCCTGGGCCAGTGGCAGCTCACGCGGCTGGCGCTGCGCGCTTACCAGCAAGGGCTGCCGCCGGCTTCGCCCGCTCCGGCCAGCTGGCCCACCGTGCTGGTGCAGCTGCCCTTATATAACGAGCAGAACGTGGTGGAGCGCGTAATCGATGCCTGCGCCGCCCTCGACTACCCCGCCGACCGCCTGCACATCCAGGTGCTCGACGACTCGAACGATGCCACCGTGGCCCTGGCCGCCGCCCGCGTGGCGCACCACGCCGCCCGGGGCCTGAGTATCAGCCACGTGCGGCGGCCCGACCGCCAAGGCTACAAGGCCGGAGCGCTGCGCTATGGGCTCGAAGGCAATACTGACGAGTACGTAGCCATTTTCGATGCCGACTTCGTGCCGGAAGCTGATTTTCTGCAGCGTACCATCCCCTACTTTCTGCCCGATGCCAAAATCGGTGTGGTCCAGACGCGCTGGGGCCACCTGAATGAGAACGAGGACCTGCTGACTCGTTTGCAGGCTTTCGGGCTGAACGCGCATTTTCTGATTGAGCAGGTGGGGCGCACGTTCGCGGGCTTCTTCATCAATTTCAATGGCACGGGCGGGGTGTGGCGGCGGGCCTGCATCGACGATGCCGGTGGCTGGCACACCGACACCCTCACCGAAGACCTCGACCTGAGCTACCGCGCCCAGCTGCGCGGCTGGCGCTTCGTGTACCGCCCCGACATCGTGGCCCCCGCCGAGCTGCCCGCCGTGATGGACGCCCTCAAGTCGCAGCAGTTCCGCTGGACCAAGGGCGCGGCCGAAACCGCCCACAAGCACCTGGGCCGCGTGTGGGGCTCGGCCCAGCCGCTGGCCGTGAAGCTGCAAGCGACTTTCCATCTACTCAATAGCTCGGTGTACATCGTCATCATGCTCATGGCGCTGCTGAGCGTGCCGCTGGTGTTTGTGCGCGAGCAGCACCGCGAGTTTCAGGGCGTGTTTCAGCTGGCTTCGGTATTTTTGGTGGGGTTTGCGCCCCTGGTCTACTATTACTACACGGCGTGGCGGCTGGCGCACCCCGGCAAGCCCTTGTGGCGCTACCCGGGCTTTTTCCTGCTTTTTCTGTCGGTTTCGATGGGCCTGGCGCTGCACAATTCCCGCGCCGTGGTGCTGGGCTGGCTGGGACAGCGCACGCCGTTTGTGCGCACGCCGAAGGCGGGCACGAGCGGGCTGGCTGCCAGGCGACCGCGCTACCGCACCGGCGGCGTGGGCGGGCTGGTGCTGCTGGAAGGCGTGCTGGCGCTCTACTTTGCTTTTGGCCTGGCAGCCGGGCTCTATTTCAACGACTTCGGCCTGCTTCCGTTTCATACTTTGCTCACCATCGGGTTCGGCGCCATCTGCTACTACTCGGTGCGCGACGACAAATAGCTGCTTTTGCGGTGCGCCGACGCAAGCCATTATCCGGGTGTATGCCCATTTGTTTTGTCCCTTAAGTCCCCCTCCGTTTCTCAGCTGCTGGCCCTGTTGCTCTCGGCGGCCGCCTACGCGGGCCTGGCCTACGCCACGCCAAGAGCCGGTTTTGGGCAGCTGCTGGCCCTGATGGGCGTGGCGCTGGCGGCCTATGCCTGGCTGCTGCGCACGCGGCTGCCGCTGCGTTGGGGCCTAGGCGCGGCACTGGTGTTCCGGCTGCTGTGGCTGCCCGCCCAGCCTGCCCTCTCCGACGACGTGTACCGCTTCCGTTGGGATGGCCTGCTGGTGGCGCACGGCGTGAACCCTTTCCGGTTTCGGCCCGATGAGCTGATTGCCGATGGGGCCCGCACCGCCTTACCCGACCCCGCCGCCCGTGCCCGGACGCTGCCCGAGCTGCAGCAGCTCTACCGCCGGCTTAATTCACCGCATTACTATTCGGTGTACCCACCAGTGTGCCAGGCCATTTTTGGCGCGTCGTCCCGGCTGTTTCCCAC
>JALYUH010000018.1 GCA_030853985.1 Bacteroidota bacterium
ATAATACCTGGGTAATGGCGAAAGCGACCCCAATTACGGCCATTGTCGTCCAGAACATGGCTTCCATTTTATGGCCATGTACTGAAGCAATGGGCGGGTTCATCTTGTTGAAGTTTTCAACGAACGAATACGCAAACCAAGCACCGCCACCAATCAGGAACACCATCATGAGGATAGCGTTGACGCTATTGCTCGTGCCGATGTCACGGGTGAAGGAACCCGAGAAAATCGAGGTAAATATCTGCAGGCGAAACAGCAGGCCGAATACGACCAACAGCAGCACCAGCACCAGTAAAATGGTTAGAGCAGTCATTGAGTTTGTAGTAGTAAGTACTAAGTATTAGGTATGGAGTAGCGAAAATGGTACTGACCAGTTTTGTTCCCTACATACTGCCTACTGAAATCTAAGCCTTATGTGGTGTGATGCACACTCTCGTCAAGGAAGGGGTGATTCACGGTTACCAGCGAGGCCGAAGCCAGGCGACGGGTGAACACAATCAGGAAGGCGCCGAGGAAAATAACGGCGATGCCAATCTCTATTAAGAACCCATTATCACCCCGCAAAGTTGCGGGCATTAGCATCAAATAAAAGTCGGACCAGTGACCGCAGATAATGGCGATGGCCACGATTTTCATCATAATCATCTGGCGCTTGGCATCGCGCGTCATCAGGCCCAAAAAGGGGAAAACGAAGTTGATGGCGATGTTGAAGTAGAAGATGAAAGTGTAGCGGCCTTCGAACCCGCCGAGACGCTGATTGAAGTACACAGCTTCTTCAGGAAGGTTTGCATACCAAATCAACATGAACTGGGCGAACCATACGTAAGTCCAGAAGATGCTGAAACCAAACATCAGCTTGCCCAAATCGTGGATGTGGCCGGCGTTCAAAGCCCGCAAATAACCGTTCTGCTTGAGAATGATGGCGGTAAGTGCAATGACGGCGATGCCCGTTACCCACCACGACGCGAATACGTACCAGCCGAACATGGTGCTGAACCAATGTGGGTCGACCGACATCACCCAGTCCCATGCCGACATTGACGAAGTCACGGCGTACAGGACCAGGAACAGGGCCGAAGCCGTGATGCTCTTGTGGAACCAGTAAGTGCCGCCATTCAAGTCTTCGGCCAGCGAGAGTTGACGCAACTTCCAGCTGAACACCCCCCAAATAACGAGGTAGCTCACCATGCGAATCACGTAGAACGGCAGGTTTAGAAAGCCTTCTTTGCCTTTGATAATGGCGTCGAAATGCTCCGACTTGGGGTCCATGATGCCATCATGCGTCCAGTGGAAAATATCCTGACGGCCCACAAGGAACACAATCAGCATAATCACCCCGCCGGGAATGACCCAAGCACTAAGCGCTTCCGAAATGCGCTTCACCATCACCGACCACCCGGCATAGGCCACGTAATTGATGGCCATGAACACGGTACCAACCGTGGAAACGCCGAGGAAGAACAAGTTGCTGTGCCAAAGGCTCACCACAATGCGCTTAATCAGGACCGAGTGGCCTTCTTCGTGCGCTGCGCCGTGGGCAGCCGCCGCATGGCCAGACGCTTCGCCGTGCTCGGCCGCCCCCCAGCCCATTACCTGCGCCAGGATGCCCACAACGAGCAATACCACGCCAGCGACGATGATGGTCAGAAAAGTTTTACGGGCGCCATCCGTAACGACGAGCTGTTCAGCCGTGGCGCTTTCGTGGTGCGTCAGAGTTGCCATAGTGCGTTAGTTAGCGGTGCCGTTAGTTGCTTTAGTTCCGCCCTGGCCGGGGGTTTCGGAACCAGTAGATGCTTGAGCCTTGCCCACGGGGGCTTGGTTGGTGGGGTCAGTTGTTTCAGTCGAGTCACTGGTGACGGTGCTCGTGGGGCCTTTCGCTACCAGTTTGCTCAACGCGTCGGGGCCTTCGCCGCGCTGAAGCACGCGCACATACATGGCAATTTTCCAACGCTCTTCGGGGTTCACCTGCGAGCCGTGAGGCATCATGCGATTGCGGCCCCATTGGATGACGTGGTAGATATGGCCATCATTCATCGTCTTGTAGGCACCCGCCGAGTAGTTCGGCACGCCTTTAAACTTCACGCCGACAAGGCCTTGGCCATTGCCCTGCTCACCGTGGCAGTGCGAGCAAATGCGCGTGTACAGCACTTTGCCTTCTTCCAGATTCGCTTTGGTGTAGGCGTAGGGATTGCGGAGCGTACGCTCGGCGATGCCCACACTGTCCTTGGGAATATGGTCGAAATAATTCAGCTTACCACGGGGCACGGTGCCGTTGGCGGGCGTACGCTCGTTGATACCGAACGAGTTGACCGGGTTAAAATGGGTTTGGCTCAAAGGCTCGTACGGAATGGACTCGTACATCTCCGGGGCGTATTCCACGCCGGGGTCGTTTCCGTCGTTGGTGCAGGCCGTCGTGGCCAGTCCCAATGACAGCAGCAGCGCCGAAACGCGCAGGCTCAAGGTCAGCGGATGCGTCATTACTAATTGGTCATTTCTTTTTGGTTGACTTCCGAAGCACCGTTCTCGCGGAGCAACTGGGTCAGCCGAGAAAACTGCGAGTTGGTTTCATCCAGCTCGATGGCCATTACGAACTTGTCGTCAGTGGCACGCACGTCCATCACCGGCACTTTGAAGCGCGGGTACAGCCCCGTGATGGTAAAGAACGTGATGGCCATGCCGTGGCAGGTAAAAAATACCGTCAACTCGAATGCTACCGGTACGAAGGCGGGCAAGCTAATGTGGGGCTTGCCGCCGATAATCATCGGCCAGTCGAAACCCAGCATGTAAATCTGCAGCCACAGCGCGAAGGCCAGACCCGTCATGCCGAAGAAGAAGGCCGCAATAGGGAGGCGCGAACGCTCAATACCAAGGGCATCGTCGATGCCATGGACCGGGTAGGGCGAGAACACGTCGTAGATTTTCACGCCGGCGGCGCGAACATTTTCCACGGCGTGCAACAGCACGTCTTCGTCTTCGAAGATGCCGAGGGCGAATTGCTTAGTCATGCTGGTTGAATGTTATAGGTGCCGAGGCAGGAACACCAGGGGCGGCAACTTGAGCGGGGGCGTGGTGTGCCTTATTGGGGTTGTAGGTCGGGCCGTTGTCGACGGTGTACTTGAGGACAGTCTTAATCTCGGCCATGTTAATCACGGGGAAGAACTTGGCGAAGAGCAGGAACAGGGTGAAGAACAGACCGAGGGTACCCACGTACAGGCCAATGTCGATAATCGTAGGCGAGAACATGGCCCAGCTTGACGGTAGGTAGTCGCGGTGCAGCGAGGTCACGATGATTACGAAGCGCTCGAACCACATACCGATGTTCACGATGATGGACAGGATGAACGTGAGCGGAATGCTGTAGCGGACGCGGCGGAACCACACCAGCTGCGGCGTAATCACGTTGCAGGTCATCATCGAGGCGTAGGCCCACCAATACGGGCCGGTAGCGCGGTTGATGAAGGCGTACTGCTCAAACTCCACCTGCGAGTACCAGGCGATGAAAAACTCCGTGATGTATGCCACACCCACGATGGAGCCGGTTACCATCATGATTTTGTTCATCAGCGCGATGTGCTCCAGCGTGATGTAGTCTTCGAGGCGGAATACCACGCGGGTAATCAGCATCAGGGTAAGCACCATGGCAAAACCCGAGAAGATAGCGCCGGCCACAAAGTAGGGCGGGAAGATGGTAGTGTGCCAGCCCGGTACCACCGAGGTTGCAAAGTCCATCGATACGATGGTGTGTACCGAGAGTACGAGCGGGGTCGAGACACCAGCCAGAATCAGCGAAACGGTTTCGTAGCGCGACCAAGCTTTGGCCGAGCCTTTCCAGCCGAAGCTTAGCATGGAGTAGCTGAACTTGGCGATAGGACCCTTAGCGCGGTCCCGAATCGAGGCGAAGTCCGGAATCAAACCAATGTACCAGAACACCAGCGACACGGTGAAGTAGGTCGAGATGGCGAACACATCCCACAACAGGGGTGAGTTGAAGTTAGCCCAGAGCGAACCCAGCGTGTTCTGGAACGGGAAAACGTAGAATGCCAACCACGGACGGCCCATGTGCAGCACTGGGAACATGGCGGCGCAGATTACGGCGAAGATGGTCATGGCTTCGGCCGCGCGGTTGATGGAGCTGCGCCATTTCTGACGGAACAGCAGCAGAACCGCCGAAATGAGCGTACCGGCGTGGCCGATACCTACCCACCACACGAAATTGGTGATGTCCCAAGCCCAGTTTACGGTTTTATTGAGGCCCCACTCACCGATGCCGTACCAAACGGTACGGTAAACGGAGTAGAAGAAAATCCCCAGAAAAAACAGGGCTACGCTCAGGGCGGCCATCCAACGCAAGTTGGGTTTGGCTTCGACCTGATAGCAGATGTCTTGCGTGACGTCGTGTAACGTCTTGCCGCCGGTTACGAGCGGCTCGCGTATGGCTGATACGTGCTGCATAAGAGGATGATTAGGCTTAAGCTTCTACTTCAGGGGCAAAAAACTCCGACTCGGCGTTGCGAATCTTCGTCAGGTAGGTCACGTTCGGCTGCACGTTAATGGAGTCGAGCGAGTGGAAAGCGCGCTCACCGTCTTCACGGCGCAGCAGTTGGCTGATGCGGCTATTCTTGTCTTTCATATCACCGAATACGATGGCATCGGTGGGGCACGATTGGGCGCAGGCTGTCACAATCTCGCCATCCACGGGGCGGCGCTTCTGCTTCTTAGCTTCGAGCTTGCCGAGCTGGATACGTTGCACGCAGAACGAGCATTTCTCCATCACGCCACGGGCGCGCACCGTTACGTCCGGGTTCAGCACCATGCGGCCAAGGTCGGTGAACATGTGGCCGTTCACAACCTCGAACTTCTCGTTCGAGTAGTATGAGAACCAGTTGAAACGACGCACTTTGTAAGGGCAGTTATTGGCGCAGTAGCGCGTGCCGATGCAACGGTTGTAGGTCATTTGGTTGAGACCTTCCGAGCTGTGCGTGGTCGCGAGTACCGGGCACACCGTTTCGCAGGGCGCGTGGTTACACTGCTGGCACATCATCGGCTGGAAGATAACCTGCGGGTTCTCCGAAGGGTCTTCCATCGCGGCATAAGTTCCCACTTTGCCTTTTGTGTCAAAGTCGCTCTTGTGCGCGTCGGAACTGTAGTAGCGGTCAATGCGCATCCAGTGCATTTCGCGGCGGTTAATCACCTGCTGCTTGCCCACCACGGCGGTGTTGTTCTCGGTCTGGCAACCTATCACGCACGAGCCGCAGCCAATGCACGAGTTCAGGTCGATGGCCATGCCCCAGTGGTGGTTATTGTACTGGTAATCCTGCCACAGCGACACTTTGTTGGGCGCCTCCAGACCGTCGGGCGTGGAAACCTTCTCGTACTCAGTTACCGACTTAGGGTCTTTTACATACTTCGCCAGCGTGCTTTCCTGCACCACCGGGCGGCGGTCCATCAGCGTCTGGTGCGTCTGGGTTTGGGCAATGGGCGAAGTAGCGCCGGTTTTCTCCAGCGTCACTACGTTCTGGTACTGAATGCCACCGTTAGCCGTCGTGGCCAGCGGGGCGGCGTTCTCGCCCACTTTATCGCCAGCCTTACCGGCCAGCGTACGACCGTAGCCGAGAGCGATGCTAACCGTACCGTTGGTTTGACCGGGCTGGATGAGCACGGGCAACTCGATGCTATAGCCGTTGGCGGTTACTTTCAGTACGTCGCCCTGCTCCCACTTCTGCTCGATGGCCATCTTACGCGGCACGGCCACGTAGTTGCCCCAGGTAGCTTTCGAAATAGCATCGGGCAATTCCTGCAAGAAGGGGTTGTTGGCTTCGGTACCAGCAGCACCCAAGGCCCCTTTTTCGTAAAGGGCCAGCTCCACACCGGAAGCTTTGGCTCCACTGCCGAGCTGCGAAGCCGCAGCGGCGGCGCTCATGCCAGTCATGGCGGCGTTGGCGGGCAGGGCCGAGCCCATCATCACACCATCGTGCACTGCCTTATCCCAGGCCGCATCGGTGGGTGTAATACCGCGCCAGTTGGCCCGCAGGTATTTGTAGTAGCTGGTGTTGTTGCCGGCCCAGTGCAGCAGGCTTTCCTGCGCCTGACGGGTGGCAAACAGCGCAGTAATTGCCGGCTGCGCAAGGCTCAAATAGCCGCGCTTAGGCTCGAAATCGTTCCACGATTCCAGCCAGTGGCTGTCGGGTGCGGCGTACTGGCAAAGACTGCCGGTTTCGTCGAGGCGGTCGTTGAGCGAGATGGTGAGGGGCACTTTAGCGATGCCGCTCTTCACCTTCGCACCCAGCGGGTGATTGTACACCGGGTTAGCGTTGTAGAAGATGACGGCACCCACGGTACCAGCATTCATGTCGTTTACCAGCGCCGTCATGCGGGCATCATCGCCTTGGCGCACATTGCTCGGGGCACCACCAGTAGTAGTCCCACCGTTGCCCAGCGCCTGATTGATGGCGGTTACCAGCGTTTGCACAGCCGGGTCGTTCGAACCTGAAACTACGAGGCCGGCGCTACCAGCCGCTTTCAACTCGGCGGCGGCTTTGCCCAGTGCGGTTTTGGTGTCAGCACCAGCACCGTTCACCACGTGGTTGTAGATGGCCAGTGCGGCGGCCCCCATTTCCGATGGTTTCACTGGAATGCGTACGTCGGCATTCGAGCCGGAGAGCGAGAGGGCCGTTTCAATCTGGATGTGGCGCGACATCGTGCGCTTGGCACTGCTCACCTTGCGGGTTACTGCATACTGCTTGGCGTACTCTACCGGCGAAATCCAGGAGCCGAGGAAGTCGGCGCCGAGACTTACAATCACGCTGGCCTTGCTGAAGTCGTAGCCGGGAACCACGCCACCATTGGCCTGCAACAGGGCCGAAGCGGAATGCGCGTCGTACATGACGTGCGTGGTACCAGGGTAGCGGCCCGTGAATTCGGCAATGGCCTTCTTCGTGCTGGGGCTAATAATCGTGTGCGACACAATGGCAATGCGGCCAGCACCGGCGAGCTTCTCACGAATCTCGCGGTCGACCTGCTTCATGTCGGCCTGCTTGCCTTTGATAGCGAAGTGCTGCAAGCGGCCACCGTCGTAAAGGCTCAATACCGCAGCTTGGGCGCGGGGCGACAGACCGCCTTTGGTGATGGGCGACTCGGGGTTGCCTTCGAGTTTAATTGGCCGGCCATCGCGGGCCTTCACCAAGACAGCGTTGTAATCGGCCCCGTTGAAATAAGTGGAGGCGTAGAAGTTCGCAATGGAAGGGTCTACTTCCTCCGGCTTATTCAGATATGGAATCGCCTTTTTTACCGGCGTTTCGCACGAGGCCAGCACCGCAGCACCAACGCCAAAGCCCATCAGCTTGAGGAAATCGCGACGGGGAGCCGACGTAGCATCGCTGCTCTCGTGGCTTTCCTTTACCGGCATGAACTCGGCAAAGGCCGATTGCATGAATTCCGGGGCGCTTTCCAGTTCCTCAATTCCTTTCCAGTACTTCATTTGGAGGGGTAATCAGTAATCAGTATTGGGTAGTCAGTAGTTAACGAGGGCAGGCTAGAATACTGACTACCCAGTACTCCTTACCGAAATCAATTGCTTAGTAGTGGCACTTCGAGCACTCGGTACCGCCGTTCGACGATACGGTGAAGGGGGCACCACCATTCTTGGTGTCGTGCAGCTTCACGAGGTTGTCGTAGTACTTGTTATCCTTGGTGTTGAGGGGCATCTCGCGGTGGCAGTTGATGCACCAGCCCATCGTGAGGGCCGAATATTGGTATACCACTTCCATGTTCTGGATGGGGCCGTGGCAGGTCTGGCACTGGAGGCCAGCCACCTGCGTGTGCTGCGAGTGGTTGAAATAAGCCAAGTCGGGCAGGTTGTGAATACGAACCCACTGGATAGGCTGCTTGCGCTCGATGGCCCGGTAAATTTTCTTGATTTCGGGCGATTCCGTCTTAATCTGCGAGTGGCAGTTCATACAGATGTTGGCCGATGGGATGTTGGCTGATTTGCTCTTGTACACCGACGTGTGACAGTAGGCGCAGTTAATCTGGTTAGTCCCGGCGTGCAGCTTGTGCGAGAAAGCAATGGGCTGGGTGGGCT
>JALYUH010000043.1 GCA_030853985.1 Bacteroidota bacterium
GGGTAAGGGGGTAGGATTGGTCATCCTGAGCGAAGCGAAGGGTCTTATCAAAGTTTGATTGTTCACCACAACATAAACCAGCGAAGGCGTGATAAGCTCCTTTGCTCCGTTCAGGATAGCAACCGGAGCCGTAGCTTCGGGGCGAAATTACGCCTTCCTCCGCGTCCTCCTACCCCCATACCCTTATCCCCCCAAGCTCCAACTCCATGCTCAAAACCATCATCGACGCCGCCATCAAGCAAGCCATGCTCGCCAAAGACAAGGTGCGCCTCACTGCCCTGCGCAGCATCAAGTCGCAAATCATGCTGGCCGAAACCGCCGACGGGGCCAGCGTCGACGGCCTCACGTCCGAAGCCGAGCTCAAGCTCCTCAACAAAGCCGCCAAGCAGCGCCGCGATGCCGCCGCCATCTATAAGGAGCAGTTCCGCTCCGACCTCGAAGAAACCGAGCTCGCCGAGCTGGCCATCATCGAAGAATACCTGCCCGCCCAGCTCACCGAAGCCGATTTGGTCGAGAAGCTGGTCCATATCATTCAGCGCGTGGGTGCTACCGGCCCCTCCGACCTGGGCAAGGTGATGGGCGTGGCCGCCCGCGAGCTATCCGGCCAGGCCGATGGCAAGCGCATCTCCGAGGTGCTCGGGCATTTGCTGAACAACACGAATCTGTAAGGAGTATAAATTTTGAATTATAAATTATATATGCTTGACTATGAAGAATTTGCTTGCCACATGTCTTTCATAATTGGAGCCATTTATAATTTATAATTCAAAATTTGTAATTAGTCAAAATGACTGCCCTCGACATCCTGCTTCTCCTGCCCCTCGGCATCGGGGCCGTGAAGGGCTACCGGCGCGGGCTGGTGCTGGAAGTGGTGTCGCTGCTGGCCTTCGTGCTGGCCGTGGTGGGGGGGGTCATGCTGCTTTCGGCGGCTGTGCCGCTGGTGCGGCAGTACGTGGGCAACGCGTTTGGCCTGCTGCCGCTGCTTTCGTTCGCGCTGGTGTTCGTGGCCATTATGTGGGGCGTGCACCTGCTGGGCGGCCTGCTCAAAACCGCCGTGCACCTCACCCCGCTGGGCGTGCTCGACAACCTGCTGGGCGGCGCGGCCGGCGTTATTAAATGGCTTCTCGGGCTGAGCCTGCTGCTTTACGGCACCCGGCTGGCGGGCCTGCCGCTGCTCTCGCCCGGGCTGGTGGCCGGCTCGCAGGTACTGCCTATCGTGCAGCAAGCCACGCCCCTGGCCTTGCAAACCAGCAGCTACGTGCTGCCCTTTGCCCAGGACCTGCTGGTGCGCCTGAAAACAGCCTTTGTTAAGGGGTGAGAAACAGTCATGCAGAGCGCAGCGAAGCATCTTTACCTCAATAGTAAATCAATCGATTAGATTGCGTTGAGCGGGCAAGATGCTTCGCTGCGCTCTGCATGACTGTTTCTCACCCCTCAAAACCCAACCATTCATAAAAGTGCGCCTGCTGCTGCTCGACAACTTCGATTCCTTCACCTTCACGCTGGCCGACTACCTGCGCCAGTTGGGGGCCGAAGTAACCGTGCGCCGCAACGACGTACCCCTCACCGACCTGCACGTGCCCGACTACGCCGGCGTGGTACTCTCGCCCGGCCCCGGCACGCCCGCCGCGGCCGGCGTGATGCCGGCCCTCATTGCCGCCTACCACCGCACCGTGCCCATGCTGGGCGTGTGCCTGGGCCACCAGGCGCTGGGCGAATTTTTTGGGGCCGAAGTGGTGCGGGCCGCCCGCCCCATGCACGGCAAAGTGGGCCGCATGCGCTGCGCCGTGGCCGACCCGCTCTTCGCCGGCTTGCCCCGCGAGCAGGACGTTACGCGCTACCACTCGCTCATTGTCAGCGAGCCGCTGCCGGCGGTGCTGCTGGCGCTGGCCCACACCACCGGCCCGCCGCCCGAGCTCATGGCCCTGCGCCACCGCACGCTGCCGCTCTACGGCGTGCAGTTCCACCCCGAAGCCCTGCTCACGCCGCACGGGCTGGCCATGCTGGGCAATTGGCTGCGTTGTTGTATCATTGCCAAAACCAATAGTTAGTGGTCAGCAGTTAATGTCGAACGGTTAATAGGCGGTTGGAAGCAGCCCTTAGCAACTAGCTGTCATTAATCATTCACCAGTAATCATTCACCAGTACGAAGATGGAATTGCGCCGCCAGCATCAGCACGGGTACGAATATGTAGACGAAGGCCAGGGGCCGATACTGCTGCTGCTACACGGCCTGTTCGGCGCGCTCAGCAACTGGGGAGAAGTGGTGCGCGAGTTCGCCCCCACGCACCGCGTCATCATTCCGCTACTGCCCATCTACGACATGCCCCTCACCCAGGCCGGCGTGCCAGGCTTGGTGGCCTACGTCGAAGGTTTCGTGGAGGCAATGGCGCTACCGGGCCGGTTCGCAGTGCTGGGCAACTCGCTCGGCGGCCACATCGCGTTGGTCTACACGCTCAAAAACCCCGGCCGCGTGGGCAGCCTGGTGCTCACCGGTAGCAGTGGCTTGTTCGAAGACAGCATGGGCGGCTCCTTCCCCAAGCGCGGCAACTATGCCTATGTGGAGGAGCGGGTCGGCTATACTTTTTACGACCCCACCGTGGCCACCAAGGAGCTGATTGACGAAGTCTTCACCGTCACCAACTCCAATGCCAAGTGCCTGCGCATCATTGCCATTGCCCGCTCGGCCCAGCGCCACAACCTCAGCAAGGAGCTGGCAAAAATCGACGTGCCGGTGCTCTTGGTCTGGGGCCTGAACGATACCATTACGCCGCCGCCGGTGGCCCACGAGTTTTTCCGCCTGCTGCCCCGCGCCGAGCTACGCTTCCTCGACCACTGCGGCCACGCCCCCATGATGGAACGCCCCGCCGCTTTCAATGCCTACCTCGGCGGGTTTTTGCGTAGTATCGAAGCCGCGCCGGTAGCAGCTGCCTAAACGGCCGGTATCCTTTTGGCGGCCCGATTGTTGTTCGCTCGAATTGCCGGCCGCTGGCGCTTCAATCCCGCTCCTGCGCCCGCTTTGCCATTATTCGTCTTATGATACGAGCCTTGAGCCAATTCATAACTCATAATTTTATACACTATGCCCGCTCTGCTCGCCGAAGACCTGCTCAACGAGATGATTCCGCCCCTGAAAGGCACCGATTCGGCGGGCAAAGCCGCGCGTTGGCTCGATGAGTTTCATGTGGCCCAGCTGCCCGTGCTCGACCAGCGCCGCTACCGCGGCCTCGTGACGGAAGCCGACCTGGCCGATTTCGACGACCCCGAAAGACCCCTCTCCGAGCTCACCCTGGGCTACGCCGATGCCTACGTGCGCCCCGACCAGCATTTCTACCGCGTGATGGAGCTGGCCATCGAAAACAAGATTCAGCTCGTGCCCGTCGTCGATGAGCAGCAGGAGTATGCCGGCGTCGTCACCATCGCCGATGCGCTGGCGGCTTTCGGCCAGCAGCCCGCTGGCGGCCAGGGCGGCATCATCGTGCTCAGCATGGAAGAGCGCGACTACTCGCTCACCCAAATCAGCCGCTACGTCGAGGAAAACAACGCCAAAATTATCAGCGCCATCGTGGCGCAGGACGAAATTGACCCTTACCGCATCCGGCTCACCCTCAAGCTCAATACCGACAACCTGGCCCGCATCACGGCCACTCTCGAGCGGTTCGGCTACGTCGTCACGGCCCAGTTCAGCGGCACCGCCGTGGCCAACGAAGACGAGCAGGACCGGTTCGATGCCCTACTGCGCTACCTGAACGTCTGATAACGGGTGCTCGGGTTTCTTTTATTGCTCTTACAAGTATTGCTGCCCACCCCGGCCCCGGCCGATACCCTGGCGCGCCTCCTTCGCCCGGTAGTGGCCCCCGCCGATACGCTGGTGCGCGTGCTGCCCTGCCCCGGCCCCGCCCGCGCCGCCGTGGGCCGCGTGGTATTCGCCGGCAACGCCATCACCAAAGCGCGCATCCTGCGGGCCGAATTAGATTTTAAGGAAGGCGACACCCTGGCCCTCGCCGACCTGCCCGCCCGCCTCGAAGCCAACCGCCGCCGCCTCTTCAACCTCCAGCTTTTCCACGCCGTGGTAGTACAGGCCAGCTGCTCGGGCGGCAGCTGGCTCATCGTGTTTGGCGTGCAGGAGCGGCTCTACACTTTCCCGGTTCCCATCCTGTCGCTGGCCGACCGCAACCTGCGCTCCTGGCTCAACCGCGCCGACCGCTGGCGGCGCCTCGATTACGGCCTGCACTTCACCCGCGCCAACTTCCGCGGCCGCAACGAGCAGCTAATCGCCAACCTTCAGCTGGGCTTCAACCGCAAGTACGAGCTGTTTTACGAAGTGCCCGGTGTGGGCCGCTACCGCCGCCTCGGCTTCGGCGTGGGCGCATCCTACTTCCAAAGCCACACCCTCGACTACCGCACCCTCGCCGACCGCCTCACCCCCCTGCGGGCCGATGACAATTTCCCCATTCAGCGCTTCTACGCCACGGCCGGCCTGCGCTTCCGCCACACCGTGCAGCTGCGCACCGCCTTCGACGTATCCTACCACCGCGAGCAAATCAGCGATTCCGTCAATTACTACAACCCCAGCTATTTCCTGGGGCGCACCCAGCGCGAGTTTCTCGATTTCACGCTCAGCCACGTCCGCAACCAGCGCAATACCTTTGCTTACCCCCTCACCGGCCAGTTTGCCCAGGTCAGCCTCACGCACCGCGTTTTCCTTGATACTACCACGCCGTCCGTCACTACGCTGCGCGCCACCTACTCCCGTTACCTCGCCCTCGGTCACCAGTTCTACTACAGCCTCGGCCTCACGGGCCAGACCCGCCTCGCCCGCACCCTGGCCTACCCCGACACCCGCGCCCTGGGCTACGACGACCTCGTGCGCGGCTACGACGAGTACATTATCGACGGCCGCCACTACGGCCTCGTGCAACAGGGCCTCTCGTACCGCCTCTTCCAGCCGAAGACCATTCGCCTCGGTTCCGTCGACAATCCCAAAGTCAACACCATTCCCGTCGCCCTCTACGGCAATATCTTTGCCGACGCCGGCTACGTCGTCGCCCCCGCCACCATTCCCCAAAACCGCCTTCCCAACCATTTCCTGCGCGCCATTGGCCTCGGCCTGCACCTCGTCACGTACTACGACCGGGTCTTTACCGCCGAGTATACTCTCAATGGCCTGGGCCAGACCGGCTACTTTTTTCGGGCTGAATTCCCGATTTAAGCCCGGCTACTCCGCCAGCTCGGTTATGCTTTTGTGACCAAATTCCCCAGCGGCCTCCAATCCCCACTTTTCACCCGCTGCATGAAAATCGCCATTCTCGGCAAGCCTTTCGACGACGAAGCCGCCCCCGCCATCCAGGCCTTGCTCGACGACCTCATTGCCCGGCGCGCCGAAGTGCTCATCGGCGAGTCCTTCCGCACCTTCCTCGACAACCGCTTGCGCTTGCCAGAAGGCACCACTAGCTTCCGCCGCGGCGATTCGCTGCGCGGCGTGCAATACGTCCTTAGCATCGGCGGCGATGGCACCCTGCTCGACACCGTCACCTACGTCGGCAGCCTACAAATCCCCATTCTCGGCATCCACACCGGCCGGCTCGGCTTCCTCGCCACCATCACCCCCGACCGCATCGCCCAGGCCATCGATGCCCTCTACAAGGGCCACTTCAACATCGAAGAGCGCAGCCTCATCCGCGTCGATACCGACCCCGACGTCTTCGGCAGCCTCAACTTCGGTCTCAACGAGTTCAGCGTCCTCAAGCGCGACACTTCGTCTATGATTGTGGTCCACACCTATATCGACGGCGAATACCTCAACTCGTACTGGGCCGATGGCCTCGTGGTCGCCACGCCCACCGGCTCCACGGGCTATTCGCTCAGCTGCGGCGGCCCCGTGATGCTCCCGCAAACAAACAATTTTATCATCGCTCCCGTATGCCCCCACAATCTGAATGTGCGGCCCCTCGTGGTGTCGGACCAGAGCGTGATTTCCTTCGAAATTGAAGGCCGTAGCACCAGCTATATGCTGGCGCTCGATTCCCGCTCTCTACCCGTCGAAGCCTCCGTTCAGATAGCCGTTCGCCGTGAAAATTTCAACGCCCGCCTAGTAAAATTAAATCACGTCAACTTCTTGACAACCTTGCGCAGTAAACTCAATTGGGGCCTCGACCGTCGTAATCCGGCTGGTAGCCAAGTGTAACCTGCGAAGTTTTTTCTAGAAAAGAAGCGTGGAAAGTTTTTTAAGTTCCTTCTGTAGACTACTTTTGTGACCGTCTGAAACTGCGCATTCACTGCCCAAGCCTCATACCCACTCCGCTGTATCATCACTTTCGTTGCTTTATGAAAAATATTTTCACCTATTCCACTGCATTTGTGCTTGGTTTGGCCCTGGTGGCTTCGCCTGAAGCCGATGCGCAACAGTTCAGTAAGCGGAAGCAGTACAACTCGGTTGGCTTCAGCCTGAATGCTGTGAACTACTTCGGTGACGTTACGCCGATAACCAATTTCACCAGCCTTCGCCCCGGTGCGACTCGCTTGGGTGCTGGTGTTTCGATTACGCGCCGCTTCTATCCCCGCCTGTCGGGTCGTTTCGGCCTCACATACGGCCGTATCACCGGCAGCGATGAGTTGGCTACCGATGGCGTGAGCGACCCCAATGCCCGCTTCCGCCGCAACCGGAATTTCACGTTCCGCAACGACATCATCGAGGCTTCTGCTGTTGCCGTTATCGACCTGATTGAGAACCGCAACAACTACCTGAAGCGTCCCGACTTCGTGCCGTACATCTTCGGTGGTATTGCCGGTTTCTATAACAACCCCCAGGGCCTCTACACCGATGGTTCTTACGTTGACCTTCAGCCCCTGAAAACGGAAGGCCAGAAAGATGCCTACAGCAAATACCAGCTGGCCATCCCGTTTGGTGGTGGTATCCGCTACCGCATCAACCGGAATTTTGATGCCAGCCTGGAAGTTGGTTTCCGCAAAACATTTACCGACTACATCGATGACGTGGGTGGTAAGTTTGCGCCGGTAGCCAGCATCAACTCTACCCCACAGCAGCTGTACTTCGGCAACGGCATCACCAAGAGCCAGACGGGAGAATTCTCGCAGTTTACGAGCCCTACCAGCCAGCGCGGCGACTCAGGCAATAGAACGGACTGGTACATCGTTACTGGTGTAACGCTGAACTACATCTTGACGCCCCGCATCAAGAACCCCAAATTCCGCTAAGCGGCGGAATCTGGCTAGTGCAGTTTACCTTTTCAGTCAGCAACTAGCTTAAATGTTGAATTCGAATTTTCGGAAAACACTCCTCGCTTGCTTCGAGCAGGCGGGGAGTGTGTTTTTTATGGCCCCAGCGCAGGCGCAGAGTACCAGCGAAGTAGGGGTGGGCTTGGGAGCTACCAACTACCGGGGCGAACTTTCGCCGCGCTACCAGTTCCAGAACAATCGCCCTGCTGTCACCGCGTTCTACCGCCGCGATATATCGGTGCCCATCACGCTGCGCGGCGGCATAACGGCGGGCCTGCTCCGGGCCGATGACGGCAACGTGACGGGTACCAATGGCGCTGTGCCACCTTTGCAGGCCTATCGCCAGGCCAATACCAAAGGCGGAATCATTGAAGCCTCGGCAGTAGCGGAGTATAACTTCTTGAACTTCCGTCGGCGGACCGATAAAGTGCATTTCACGCCTTATCTTTTTGGTGGGCTGGCTGTTTTTTATGCCAATACCAGTACGGCAAGTACTACTGCTGGCTTGGCAGAATTAATCCGTGAGGGTTCGATGATTGGCTTCGCTATTCCGGTAGGGGTAGGCGCTAAGCTGGCTCTGTCGACGCACTGGAACCTGGGAGTGGAAGTGGGCGCCCGTAAGGCCCTGACTGACCAACTGGACCATTTGGGCGACCAATCGCCCTTTCTGGTGAATCCACACGACCAGGACTGGTACTACTATAACGGCTTGAGCCTGTCGTATACTTTCTATAAAATTCGCTGCCCGGATTCTTATAAAAACAACAAGGAATTGTTGAAGTAGGACATTTTCTGCGGAAAGGGGGACGGGCAAGCAGGGAATTGATGCGCTAAATGACCGTTGCGCTGGGGGAAGGCCCGTGTGTATGCAACCATTTCCGTAACTTGCGGGCTCTTTTAGCGAAACCGCAAAAATGACCGGCAAGGCCGAAATCGATACGCGTAATATTCCGGCGCACGTAGCCGTCATCATGGATGGCAATGGGCGATGGGCCAAGCAGCGGGGCGGCCTGCGCGTGTTCGGGCACCAAAGTGCCATCACGGCCGTGCGCGAAACCGTGGAGGAAGCCGCCGAGCTAGGCGTGCGCTTTCTCACGCTCTACGCTTTCTCAACCGAGAACTGGAACCGGCCCGCCCTGGAGGTGATGGCGCTGATGCAGCTGCTGGTGCACACCATTCGCCAGGAAACGCCTACGCTGCTGAAAAACAGCATCAACCTACAGTCTATTGGCGATATTAGCACGCTGCCAGCGAGCTGCCAGCGCGAGTTGGCCGAAGCCAAGGAACTCACCAAAAGCGGTACGCGCATGACCCTGGTACTAGCCCTGAGCTACAGCGGCCGCTGGGACCTGACGCAAGCGGCCCAGCGCCTGGCTGTGGACGTGGCCGCGGGCCGCGTGCAACCAACCGGCGTAACGGAGGCCTCTCTTGCTGGCTATCTGGCTACGGCCGGGATGCCCGACCCAGAGCTACTTATCCGCACCAGCGGGGAGCAGCGCATTAGTAATTTTTTGTTGTGGCAGCTGGCCTACACCGAATTGTATATCACGGATTTGCTGTGGCCGGACTTTCGCCGCCAGCATTTTCAGGAGGCCATTCGGGCCTATCAGCGCCGCGAGCGAAGGTTTGGTAAAACCAGCGAGCAATTAGCAATATCTTAAATTCTTGTAATGTCTATTGTGCGAAATTTAGTTGTGAAGTGGGTTTTTGCCCTCGCGCTATTGGCAACGTGGCTGGCCCCGCCGGCAAATGCCCAGCAGGTGAGCGGCGACGAACCCAAAAAGTATGAGTTGGGTGGCATCACCGTGAGTGGTGCCCGCTACCTCGACCCCAATACTCTGATTGGCCTGACGGGCCTGCGCGTGGGTGATGCCATTAACGTGCCGGGCGAGGAAATCGGAAAATCCATCCGCAAGCTCTGGGCCCAGGGCATTCTGGGGGATGTGAGCGTAACCGTTGCCCGCATCGAAGGCAACAAGATTTTTCTCGACTATAATCTGAAAGAGCGGCCGCGGCTCTCGAAGTTTACGTTCTCGGGCATTCGCAATGGTCAAAGAGAAGACCTGACCAAGAAGATTGCCCTGATTCGGGGAAAAGTGGTGACGGATGCGCTGCTGAACAACACCCGCAGCCAGGTGCGTAAATTCTTCGTGAACAAGGGCTACCTCGATGCCAAAGTGAACGTGGTACAGGTGGCCGATTCTTCGCTATCGAATAGTGTGGCCTTGAAGATTGATGTGGACAAGGGCTCGAAAGTACGGATTCATGACATTGCCTTTGAGGGCAACAAGGCGTTCAAAGACAATAAGTTGCGTGGTAAGTTTAAGAAAACGAAGGAGCGCAAGCCGTACAAATTCCTGACGGCGGGCAAATTCCAGCGCAACGAATACGAAGAGGATAAAAAGAAGTTGATTGAGTTTTACAATGCCGAAGGCTATCGGGATGCTATCATCGTGAGTGACACCCTGATTCGGGACGACAAAGGGCTGGCGCTGAACATCAAGCTGGATGAAGGCCCCAAGTACTACTTCCGCCACATTACCTGGAGCGGCAACTATCTATACGACGATAAGACGCTCGCCAACGTGCTGGGCATTAAGCCGGGCAGCCCGTATAGCAAGGAAATTCTGGATAAGCGCTTGAACTATAACCCTACGGGGCAGGACATTTCGTCGCTGTATCTGAACGACGGCTACTTGTTCTTCACCATCGACCCAGTCGAAACTAAAATTGAAGGCGATTCCATCGACATTGAAATGCGCTTGAGCGAAGGCGTGCAGGCGCACATTAAGGACATCAATATTTCGGGCAATACCAAAACCAGCGACCACGTGTTGCGGCGCACGCTGCGCACGCTGCCCGGCGACAAGTTCAACCGTGAGCTGCTGATTCGCTCGCAGCGAGAAATTGCGACGCTGGGTTATTTCGACCCCGAAAAAATCGGCATCAACCCGGTGCCGAACCAGGCCGATGGCACCGTGGATATCAACTACACGGTGGTCGAAAAGCCCTCGGACCAGGTTACGTTGTCGGGCGGCTGGGGCGGCTACGCCGGCTTTATCGGTACGGTGGGTCTGGTGTTCAATAACTTCTCGCTACGCAAGGCCGGTACCCTCCGCAACTGGACGCCGGTACCCGCCGGCGACGGCCAGCGGCTGGCCCTGAACGTGCAGGCCAATGGCGTGCAATACCAGGCGTATTCGCTGTCGTTTACCGAGCCTTGGCTGGGTGGTCGCCGAGCCAACTCATTCTCGTTCAGCCTGAACCATAGCGTGCAGCGGACCGGCGCGGCGCTGGATGCCGCTTCGGACCAGTTCATTAAGGTGAACAGTGCCACGGTAGGCCTGGGCCGCCAGCTGCGCGTGCCTGATGACTATTTCACGCTGAGCAACTCGCTCTCGTACAGCCAGTACCAGACGCAGAACTACCCGGTAATTCCGGGGGCCTCAACCGGAACATTCAACAATATTACCCTGAACACGACGCTGGCCCGCAACAGCATCGACAACCCGACCTACACGCGCCGGGGCTCGTCGCTGAGTTTGAGCCTGAGCCTGACGCCGCCGTATTCGCTGCTCAACCCCGACCACCCCAGCAACAACCAGTGGATTGAGTTTCACAAGTGGATGTTCGATGCGTCGTGGTTTACGCCTATTGTGGGCAAGCTGGTGCTGAATACCCGCGCGCACTTTGGCTTCCTGGGTACGTATAATTCGAACAAAGAAATTGGACCGTTCGAGCGGTTTAAGATGGGCGGGGCAGGCCTAGGCTACAACGGTGGCGGCAACTACCTGGTGGGTACCGACTATGTGGGCCTGCGCGGCTACGACGACCCCGGCCAGCCTTTTGCCATTCCGACGGCGCAGGGCCAGCAGGCGGGCGGTATTGCCTTCAACAAGTACGTGCTGGAAATGCGCTACCCCGTGAGCCTGAACCCCGCCGCCACGGTATACGTGCTGGCCTTTGCCGAGGCGGGCAATGCCTTCGACTCCTACCAGAACTACAACCCGTATAAATTGTACCGCTCGGCGGGGGTTGGTGCTCGGGTTTTCATGTCGGCATTCGGTTTGCTGGGCTTTGATTATGGGCACGGCTTCGACTCGGTGGTGCCGCTTGGTGGCACTACCGCCCGGCAGGACCCGAACCACTTCCACTTCATCATCGGCCAGCAAATTCGCTAGCCGCGCACTATGCGCCCGGATTTCACGTTTTGCCTCGTATGAAGAACTATCGTGGCCTGCTACTGGCCGTTGGGTTGCTGCTGAGTGGGGCCGATGTGGCCCAGGCGCAAAAGTTTGGCTGGGTTGACTCGGAATTTATCATGGCTAAAATGCCAGACTACGCCAAGGCCCAGCAGGAGTTGGCGCTGCTCTCCGATACCTGGCAGAAGGAAATCGAGGTGCAGCAAAAGGACCTGGATAAGCTGCATCGGAACTATCAGAACGAGGAAATTGTGCTGACGGAGGCGATGAAGAAAAAGCGGCAGGACGAAATTCTACTCAAGGAGCAGGACCTGAAAACCTACCGCAACAAGCAGTTTGGCTACGAAGGCCAGCTTTTTAAGAAACGCCAGGAGCTAAACAAGCCGGTGCAGGATAAGGTATTCGAGGCCGTGGAAAAAGTGGCCAAGAAGAAAACGCTGGCCGTAATTTTCGACAAATCCGGCGACCTGACCATGCTCTACACCAACCCGGCGCACGATTATACTGAGTTTGTGCTCGAAGAATTGGGCCTGGGAGCCGAAGACCGCAACCAGCCCGGCCCGAAAGGGGCCGTAAAAACCGTCGTCCCACCCAAAACCCCGGTCGACCCCAATTTTGAATCGGATTCGGGCACGGCCGAGCCGGCCGCCAAACCCAAAGTGGCCAAGCCAACGCGCCCGACCCGCAAGAAGTAAGTACCTTTGCCCCAATATTTTTCTGACCCTTTTTCTTTTTGATGAATCTCGTGAAAATTTTTCGTCTGACGCTCGCCGCCGTTCTGTTGACCGCCGGAACCCTGGCCGCCACCTCCGCGCAGGCCCAGGCCCCCCTAAAAATCGGCTATACCGATGTCCAGTACGTACTGGCCCAGATGCCCGAAAGCAAGCAGATTGAATCGGAGCTGAAAACCTACAACACGCAGCTCGAAGCCCAGCTGAAGAGCAAGTATGCCGATTACACGGCGAAGGGAGAGTCTTACCAGAAGGGCGCAGCCACCATGACCGATGTGGTGAAGGCTGACAAAGAAAAAGAGCTGCAAGGCCTGCAGCAGTCCATCCAGGAGTTCCAGCAGAGCGCCCAGCAGTCGCTACAGCAGAAGCAGCAGGTGCTGCTGAAGCCGGCCCTCGACAAGCTGCAAAAGAATATCGACCTGGTGGCCGATGAGAATGGCTTCACCTACGTGTTCAACTCGGACGGTGGCGGTAGCCCCTTGCTGCTGCACGCCCCCAAAGAAGGCGATATTTCGGACCTCGTGCTCAAGAAAATGGGCATCACGCCCGGCGCAGGTGCGCCCGTTAAATCGGGTCCTACGGCGATGCCCGCCTCGGCTCCGGTTGCTCCCGGTGTGAACAAAACCAAAATAAAAACCAAGAAATAAGCAGCCCTGCTGTCTGATTGCCGAAAAGCCGGAGCCGCTGCTCCGGCTTTTTTCGTGCCCTTAAATAACCCCTTATGCTGGATTCTGAACTGGATGAAGACGACCTGACTAGCCCCGACGACGACGACGAGGGTGGCGACGAACTCTACGAGCATCACCGCATCATCGTCGACCGGGGGCAGGAGCTGTTGCGCATCGATAAGTTTCTGCACCACCGCCTGCGTAATACCTCGCGCAATAAGATTCAGGAGGCCATTCGCGCCTCGGCGGTCGAAGTGAACGGTACGGCCGTGAAGCCCAACTACCGCATCAAGCCGCTGGACCTCATCACCATCACGCTGCCCGAGCCGCCGCGCGAAGGCAAAGTAGTGCCCGAAGAGATGCCGCTTGACATTCGCTACGAAGACGCCGAATTGCTTATCGTGAACAAGCCGGCTGGGCTGGTTGTGCATCCGGCCTACGGCCATTGGCAGGGCACGCTCGTGAACGGACTGGCCCACCATCTGGCCAACCTGCCCACTGGCCGCAACGGCGAAGTGCGGCCCGGGCTGGTGCATCGCATCGATAAGGATACGTCGGGCCTGCTGGTGGTTGGCAAAACGGAGTTTGCGATGACGCACCTTTCGAACCAGTTTTTTCACCATACCATCGAGCGCAGCTATCTGGCGCTGGTGTGGGGCACGCCGCCCGGCCCCACGGGCACCATAACCGGCCACCTGGGGCGCAGCCTGCGCGACCGCAAGGTGCAAGCCGTATACCCAGGCGGCGAGCAGGGCAAGCACGCCGTAACGCACTACGAAGTGCTGGAAAGCTTCGGCCCCGTCACGCTCGTGCGCTGCGTGCTCGAAACCGGCCGCACGCACCAGATTCGCGCCCACATGCAGTACCTCGGCCATCCGCTGTTCTCCGATGCCACGTATGGCGGCGACCGCATCCGCGTGGGCCAGAACAATGGGGCTTATCGCGACCTGGTAGAGCATGCCTTTAAGCTGCTGCCCCGGCAGGCGCTGCATGCCCGTTCCTTAGGCTTCGTGCATCCGGTATCGGGCGAGAACAGCTATTTCGAAGCCGAATTACCCGCCGATTTTGCCGCCGCCCTGGACTTGTGGCGCACTTGGGCAGCTATCAAGTAGGGAGAACGTAAGTATGAAAATAACGAGGCCCGTGCTGCTAAGGCTGAAGCAGTAGCTGCCCACAATAGGCTGGCAGCACCCCACAAAAAAAGGCCCCGGCGCTGTTGCGCCGGGGCCTGCTGCTTTCGCACAACATCGTTATTTCTTTCTAACGGTCGTGGTTTTTTTCGTCGTAGTGGTCGTTTTGGGCTTAGCCGAAAGAGCTTCGATATTGTTTTTTGCTCCCTTGTTCTCCGGGTCCAAGGCCAGCACCTGCTGGAAGTAGCCCAAGGCACCCGGCTTGTCGCCCTTCTGGAAAGTATAAACGCCGAGGTAACCATAAGCCTCTACCAGGCCCTGCTTAAACTTATCAGGCTCGGCACCCGCCTCCTTCGAGAGCTCAATATATTTCTCGTAGTACGGCTTGGCCAACCCTTGTTTCGCATCCGTGTCCTTCAGCATGTTGGTTTGGGCGCGGTACAGGTAAGCCGGCGCATAAGTAGGCTTGGCCGTGTTAATGATGCCATAAACACTATCGGCTTCCACGTACTGCTTGTCGCTGCTAAAGGCAGAGGCTAGGCGAAACTGGTCAACCAGGTCGCCACTGCACTTATTCAGCTTGTACTTATACACGCTGATAGCGCCTTTGAAGTTCTTCTGGTTGGCATAAATGGCTGCCAGGTCATTCTGGAAATCACACCCCTTGGTGGGGTCTTCCTTGATGATTTTGTTGATAAGCGCTATTGCCTGCGGGCCGTTGCCATTCTTGCTCAGAATCTTGGCCTGATAAACGTAGTCCTCCGAGATAATCTTATCGGCGGGCACTACTTTCATGTAGTTATCCATTGCGGCAGATGCATTCGTGAAATCGCCGGTTTCGTACAGCAGGTACGGGCGCAGGCGGTTCATCGTCAGGTTGCTGGGCTCAACCTGCAACACTTTGTTCACCTCGGTCAGGGCCTCCGGATATTTCTTGCTCTTGTACAGGAAAGCCGCATACTGCGCATCAGTACTCGGCGACTTTTCGGCCAGGCCGATATATTGCTGAATGCTCTTCAGCGCCAGGTCGTATTGGCCGGCCAGAAAATACATGTCCGCCAGCTCGCGGTAAGCAGGAGCATAGCTCGGGTCCAGGTCCACAGCCTTGTTCAGCGACTCGCGGGCGGCATTAAAGTTGCGCGAACGTACGTTCAGCACCCCTTTTTTGTAATAGGCCTGGGCGTAGCTGGGGTTGGCCGTAATGGCGCGGTCGAAGCTGCTCATGGCATCTCCACCGCCCTTGTCCGAATGCAGGTACACGTCGCCCTGCGCTACCATTAGCGCCGGGTCGTCCTTCTTATTGGCGGCCTGGGCGGCGGCAATGTAGGTTTGGGCTTTGCCCATGTTCTTCATGTCTGCCTCGCCATAGGCTTGGGCAATCATTGTGAGCACCTTGGCATCCTTGTTCTTGGTGGCTTTGGCAGCCGCGTCGAACTGAGCTTCGGCGGCCGAAGTCTGGCCTTTAGCGAGCAATGCCCGGCCGGCGGCAACCTGGCCAAATGGCGAAGAGCCACCGGCCTTATTAAAGTAGAACGCGGCCGAATCCGGCATGTCACGCATCTGGTACAGGCGGCCCAACTCGAAAGCCGTTTCGGGGGTCGTACCGGGGCGCAGGGCCGCACGAGCAGCATTGTAGCGGCCTACTTCGATGTCGCGTTGGGCCGTTTGAACGTTTTGGGCGGTGGCCGCCGTGGTGCCAGCCATCAGGGCGAGGGCGGCGAGCAACGGCTGTTTCCAGGGCTTGAAACTCATAGGGAAAAAGAAAGAATGAAAAAACAACAAAGAAAAGAGGGTACGCGACAAGCGCGCTTACAGTTTAGGCGTGGTGATGATGCGGGCCTGCATCTGGGCGGGCAGCAAGCCCGATTTCTGGAAAATGAGCTGCCCGTTTTTGCCTGCCACGAAGGATGCAAACCCCGTGCCCAACCCGGCCCGTGCCTCGCGGCTGATGACGTACAAGCTGCGGCGTAGCGGATAGTTCTGCAATTCGGTATGCTCGGCCAGCTGTTCGGGCGTTTTTTCGGCCAGATATGCTTGGTAGGGCTGAATGTAGTCGTTAATCGTCGGGTTAGGCCGGGCCGTGATGCTGGCCACCCGCACTTTGTTCAGAAACTTCATGGCCTTAGGGTCGTCGCGGTCCGAAATCCAGTTCACCCCTACCACGCCAATCGCATTGGGGTGCATGGCCACGTAGTCGAGCAAAGCCGGGTTCGAGGAGGCCGCAAAAGCCTGCTTGGTGAGTGCAGCCCCGCGCGTTACGGAGTCGAGCACAAAGCGGGTCGTGCTGCTGCGGTTGGCATCAAAAACGACGTTGATGGCTGCCAGTCCTTTTTTGCCGCTTACCTGTGACCACGTGGTTTTTTTACCCGTGAAAATTTCGGCGAGCTGCGCTACTGTCAGCAGCGAATCCGGATTAGCGCGGTTCAGCACAATGGCCAGGCCATCGATGCCGATGCGCGTGGTGCGGGGCACAATGGTCTGCTTCACGAAGTCGGCCTCTTCCTCCGCCGTGAGCTCACGCGATACCACGGCCAGCTTAATCTTATCGTTGATGAGGTCAAGCAGCACCTTTTCCTCCGGCTGGAAGCTCATTTTAACGTGCGCGTTGGGGTAGAGCTTGGCAAAAGTATCTACCTGGGCCTGCAGAATCGGAGCAAAGGTTTCGTCCACGCTCACGGCTACGTTGCCGCTGGTGGGCGTGTCCTGCGCGCCCGGCGAGCCGGGGCCGTTGCAGGCCACTACTACCAGCACACCAGCTATCACCGTAGCCAGCCCGGAGATTAAAAAGGAAAGGCGCTTATTCATCATCATGAGTATTGGTTTTTTTGCGAAAATTCGTTTGGTAGCCCCGGATGAACCGCAGCAACCCATATAGTACAAATACGCCCCCCAGCACCCGCCGGCCAGTTGCCCCCAGTTGCAGCACGCCACCCGCCGCAGGCTCGCTCGCCGATAAAAATAACCAGACTCCCAGGCCCAGATAAACCAAGGCCATCACCAGCACAAAGTAGCGCACCAAGCGCTGGGGCGACTTGCCGAGTCGTTCTTCAGTAGTTGGAATGTTGAGCATGAACGCAAAAAAACGAATTGAGAGAGTCATTAAACCAGCAGCAAGGCCGGAAAGGTTCGACCCGAAAATGCGCGTCGGCTATCCAGCCCGCAAAAAAGCAGAAAAACTACCGCTTTTCATCACCGGCTCTCTCCCGGCCAGCTTCGTCGCGCCAGGCATAACGCGGCAACGGTTACTGTAAGTATGCACCAGCAAGCAGATGGCCGAGTGCCGACAGCGAAATTTTTATACAAAACACCCCGGACCAGGCAGCGAAGCCCAATCCGGGGTGTAGCAGAGCTAGCCGAAGCCAGCGCTGATTACTGGATTTTGTAGGTAATCGGAACCGTAAACGAAACGCTTACTGCCCGACCATTCTGCTTGCCAGGACGAAATTTAGGCAGCGTTTTGATGGCGCGGATGGTTTCTTCATCCAAACCTGAACCCAGGCCCTTTACCACTTTCACGTCCGTTACGTCGCCTTGCGGGTTCACAGTGAAGCTAGCGAAAATCCGGCCTTCTACCTGGTTGCGCAACGCCATCGAAGGATAGCGAACGGCCTTTTGGATTGCTCCAACAATGGCCGCCTGACCACCACCGGTCGGCAGTTCGGGCATTTGCTCAACGTAGGTATAAACCTTGTTCTCAACTACTGCCTCCACCACTTTGTCACCATCACCCGAGGCGAGTTCAGTCAGGTCGGGGGCGTTGGTGTTGCCCTGCACGGTAACGGTGGCTACCGTCTTTTCCTTCAACTCCTCCTGGTCCGGCACCTCTTCCTTCTTCACTTCCTCGTCCTTCTTCACCACCGGAGGGGTGAACTTAACGGTCGTGAGCTTGGGGGGCGGGGGGGGCGGGGCCTCGGGGGGCGGCGGAGGGGGCGGCGGCTTGGTGTCATCCAAGGGCGGCGCGTCCATCAGCACGTTTTCCTTGAGAACTTTCTCAGGCTCCTTCGGCATCTTATCTTTCAGATACTGCGCGATGAGCGGGAAGAAAATCAGCAGGGAGAAGAGCGCCGTGGCAATAATGAGGGCCCGGGTAACGTGGCGCTGATACAAGCGCCGCAATACGTAGGCTCCATATGCCTTATTACGGCCTTCAAAAACGATGTCGTTTAAGCTGGCCTTGGCAATTTGCGCGTTGTCCATCATAAGGCGGATTCTTTAATAAGGTCCAGGTCTTCTTTCGGCACCTTCACCAGCGCGTATTTCTTCTGGTTCGTGATGTTCATCTCGTCCAGAATGTCCACCATGTTCCGGTACTTAGAATCTTCGGTGGGCTTGATGAGGATGATGGGCTCTGGCTTTTGGCGCTGCCGGTCCAACAGGACCTGGCGAATGCCACCAGCCGAGAAATTCGTCACCTTCAACTCGGGCTTGGGTACGGTTTTGTCGAGGGGCGTATTCAAACCGTAGTAGTAATACGCTTTGTTATCCTTGCCGAGGACGATGGTCATGGCCTGCGAGGCCTTGATTTTCGTGTCCTCCACATCGTCGGTCTTCTTCACCGGCATCGTGAGCTGCATCACGTTGGGCTTGGCAAAGGTGGTGGTAAGCATGAAAAAGGTGAGCAAGAGAAAAGCCAAGTCGACCATGGGAGTCATATCGATTTTGGTCGACATTTTCTTAGCCCGCTTTTTTCCACCTTTCCCCCCACCGGATTCTTTTTGTTGTACTTCTGACATGGGATTTGCGAAAGTGAATAGGAGCGGATAACGTCTGGCGCGCGCTTATTTGGCGGCTACCGGACGGTTTTCCATATCCGTAATGAGGTTGAAGCGGTTGATATCCTTCTCCTGAAGCACTTTAATTACCTGCTGCACCGTGGGTACGTCGGCATCGCCGTCGCCCTTGATGGCGATGTAAGTAGGCTTGTGGAAGATGGCCTGGTTGGCCGTACGGGCTGCCAGCACCCAGTCAACCAGCTGGTTGTTGAGCGAGTCGAGCGGTACGCCGGGCTGCTTGGCATTCACTTGCTTGCGGTCTTCCTTGGCCATGCTCAGGTAGGAGCCGAGCTGGCTGATGGGCAGACCGAAGTTGGGCAGGTCGCCAAATTCCTTGGCTTGCGCGGCAGTGAAATTTACGCCGTATTTGGCACCAACCCGCTGCAGGGCCTGAATTTTGGTTTGCTTGGCATCGACACCGAAAAAGACGCGCTTGTTCTTGTCGACGGTAAGCGTAATGACGTTGTTTTCGGGCAGCTTAATCTCCGACACGGATGACGGGGTGTCAACTACCACGGATTCCTCGGGGGCAAACTTGGTGGTGAGCATGAAAAATGTCACCAGCAAGAAGGCCAGGTCCACCATCGGCGTCATGTCGAGCGACGGCGAGGTACGGTGCGGTTTTACTTTAGGCATTGCGAGGTGGGGGGTAAAAGGGGGCGACTCATTCCGAAGAACGAACCGCCCCGCGTTTTAGTGCATCAACAACCTGCTGCTTGACGGAATTAAACCGTTTGCGCGTTTTGCTGGGCGTTGCCGTGCTGGGCGGCGAACGTTTGGATGATGCTGAAGCCGGCCTCGTCGATGCTGTAAGTCAGCTCGTCAATTTTGCTGGTGAAGTAGTTGTAGGCTACAATGGCCAGGGCCGAGGTACCAATACCCAGTGCCGTGTTAATCAGGGCCTCCGAAATACCGTTGGCCAGTGCTACGGCGTCAGGAGTACCGGCCTGCGCCAGAGCGGCGAAGGCGCGAATCATGCCGAATACCGTGCCGAGCAGACCTACCAGCGTGGCAATAGAAGCGAGCGTGGAGATGATAACCAGGTTTTTCTCCAGCATAGGCAGTTCGAGGGCAGTGCTCTCTTCAATTTCCTTCTGGATGGCAAGCACTTTCTGGTCGGTGGCCATGGTGCGGTCACGGCCCATCTCGTTGTACTTCAACAAGCCGGCTTTCACCACGTTAGCTACCGAGCCTTTCTGCTGGTCGCAGGCGGCGAGGGCACCGTTGATGTCGTTGCTGTTCAGCTTCTGACGCACGGTACGTACGAAAGCCTCGATGCTCTTTGAGCCTTTGGCCTTGCTGATGGTCAGCATCCGCTCGATGGAGAAGGTGATTACGCAGAGCAGCATCGTCATCAGCACAGGTACGATGAAACCACCTTTGAACACCACGCCGAGGTAATCGCCGGGGTTGGGGTTGTTTTCGTTGTTGCCACCCTGGAAGTGACTCCCGTCACCAAGCACGTATTTATAGACGATTACGCTAACGATAAAGGCGAGGATGATAACTATCACGGAGAACAGCGAGGCGCCACCGCTGCTTTGGGCTTCGGCTTTGGCGGCCGTAGCGGCGGGCCGTGGGCTCGTGTTCATGGCATTTTTCTGTTCCATTGTTCCGGCGTGTTTGGGGTTTGTTGAGTGAAGTAGTTGAATTGAGTGGGTAAAGAAAATGCAAAAAGTTGGTTAGGGGCGCGGAACGCGGCAAAATAACAGTCGATAATCCCAGAATTGAAGGATTAAAATGGCATTTACCGAAGCCTGAACTTCCTATCCAGCCATCTTAGCTTGGCAAACCTAACCAAAAACTGCGGGCTGACCAAAGAAAAGTTAACCGTAACCAGGGAAAGACCATGAAAAACGGATGAACCCATGCCAACGCTAGATGACTGGCTTGGGTTGGCCCAACTGACGCTTGGCTTGCTCCCAATACACGTCCATTTGGGCCAGGGTGAGGTCGGCGAGGCGCTGGTTGGCGGCGGCGGCGGCCTTCTCTAGATACTGAAAGCGGCTGATAAACTTGCGGTTGGTGCGCTCTAGGGCTTCCTCGGGGTTGATGCCGGCGAAGCGGGCAAAGTTGACCAATGAAAACAACAAATCGCCGAACTCATCGGCAGCTTTTTCGGCCTGCATCCGGGCCGGGTCGCCGTGACTGTACTCATCGCCAAATTCCTGTAATTCTTCCTGAACTTTCTGCCACACCTGTTCGGGCTGCTCCCAATCGAAGCCCGCGCCCCGGGCTTTCTCCTGAATGCGCATCGCTTTTACCAAGGCTGGGAGCGAGGTGGGAACGCCGCCGAGCACGCCGGCGGTATTGCCTTTTTCGGCGAGCTTGAGCTGCTCCCAGTTGCGCTTGACGGTTTCTTCATTGTCGGCTTGCACGTCGCCGTAAATGTGCGGGTGGCGGTAGATGAGTTTTTCGCACTGCGCGTTGAGGACATCGCTGATGTCGAAGGCACCTCTTTCGGCGGCGATGCGGGCGTAGAAAATCAGGTGGAGCATGACGTCGCCCAATTCCTTTTTGAGGTCGGGCAGGTCGTCGCGCAGAATGGCATCGCTGATTTCGTAGGTTTCCTCGATGGTGAGGTGCCGCAGGGTTTGCAGGGTTTGCTTTTTATCCCAGGGACACTCGGCGCGGAGGCGGTTGAGCACATCGAGCAGGCGGCCGAAGGCTTCGAGCTGGGCGGGGCGGCGGTCATCGTTAAGCAGAGCCGTAGAAGTGGATTCAGAATTTTCCATTGCTTCAAAGATAAAACGACGCGTCGCCAACCGGCGGCTAATGCCTAATTTTGACCTTTCAAAAAACGACCTCCGTGACTCTAATAAAATCTATCTCCGGCATTCGCGGCACTATCGGCGGGCCGGTGGGCCAGGGCCTCACGCCCCTCGACGTGGTGAAATACGCCGCCGCCTACGGCACGTGGGTGAAAACCCAGAACACCGACAGCAAGCTGATTGTGATTGGGCGCGATGCCCGCATTTCGGGCGATATGGTGAGCCGCCTGGTGGCCGCCACGCTGCAGGGCCTCGGCCTCGACGTGTGTGACCTCGGCCTGAGCACCACGCCAACCGTGGAAATGGCGGTACCGGCCAAGAAAGCGGCCGGCGGCATCATCCTCACGGCTTCGCACAACCCCAAGCAGTGGAACGCGCTGAAACTGCTCAACGCGACCGGCGAGTTTATTTCGGAAGCCGATGGGCAGCAGGTGCTGGCTTCGGCCGAAAGCGAGGATTTCGATTTTGCGCCCGTAACCAAGCTGGGCGAGTACACGACGGATGACACGTTCCTGACGACGCACATCGCGGCGATTTTGGCGCTACCGCTGGTGGATGTGGAGGCCATCAAGGCCCGCAACTTCCGGGTGGTGGTGGATGCGGTGAACTCGTCGGGCGGCTTCGTGGTGCCGCAACTGCTGGAAGCGCTGGGCGTGACCACGATTGAGAAGCTGCACTGCGAGCCCACCGGCGACTTCGCCCACAACCCCGAGCCGCTGCCCGAGCACCTGCGCGACATTGCCAAGGTGCTGGAAAAAGGCGGCTTTGACCTCGGCATTGTGGTGGACCCCGACGTGGACCGCTTGGCGCTGGTGAGCGAAAACGGCGAGATGTTCGGCGAAGAATACACGCTGGTGGCCGTGGCTGACTACGTGCTGAAGGCGCTGGGCGGCGGCAACACCGTGAGCAACCTAAGCAGCACCCGCGCCTTGCGCGACGTGACCGAAAAAGCGGGCGGCAGCTACTCGGCCGCCGCCGTGGGCGAGGTGAACGTGGTGACGAAAATGAAGGAAACCAACGCCGTAATTGGCGGCGAAGGCAATGGGGGCATTATTTACCCCGAGCTGCACTACGGGCGCGATGCGTTGGTGGGCATTGCCTTGTTCCTGACGCATTTGGCCCAAACCGGCCTCACGGTGAGCCGGTTGCGCAATTCGTACCCGAACTACTTCATCTCGAAAAACAAGATTGAGCTGACGGCCGATATCAACACCGATGACGTGCTGGCCAAGATGGAGCAGCGCTACGCCAAGCAGCCCGTGAACACGATTGACGGCGTGAAAATCGAGTTTGATAAGGAGTGGGTGCATTTGCGCAAGTCGAATACCGAGCCCATTATCCGCATCTACGCGGAGTCGGACTCGAACTCGACCGCCGATTACCTGGCCCAGAAAATCATTGGCGATATCAAGGAGATTATTGCCGCCAAGAGCTAATTGGCCGGCGTTGGGCGCAATTGGAGCGGCTACTGTGGGCTGGTTTCAATTGGAAAGCCGAAATTTGTATTTGTGCATAGCTTGACCAGAAGCCGGGTGCACCCACGCCCGGCTTCTGTTTTTGGCTGCTGAAACGATATCCATGACCGCAACTTCCCCCTCCGCGCCCGCCTACGCCTATTTCGACAACGCCGCCACCACGCCCCTCGACCCCGAGGTGCTGGCGGCCATGTTGCCGTTTTTGCAGCTGCACTACGGCAACCCCAGCAGCCTGCACGGCCCAGGCCGGCAGGTGCGCGCCGCCATCGAAAATGCCCGCAAAACGGTGGCCCACCTGCTGAACGCCGCCCCGGCCGAAATCACCTTTACCAGCGGCGGCACCGAGGCCGACAATTACGCCGCCTTCGGCAGCGTGCGCACGCTGGGGCTGAAGCACGCCATCACGTCGCCGCTGGAGCACCACGCGGTACTGCACCCGTTGCAGGCGCTGGCCAAAAGCGGCGAAATCGAACTGCATTACGTGAAGCACGACGCGCAGGGCCGGCTCGATTTGGGGCACCTGGAGGAGTTGCTGGCGGGGCAGTCGCGCACGTTTGTGAGTTTGATGCACGCCAACAACGAAATCGGCAACCTGAACGATATTGCCGCCATCGGCGGCATCTGCGCCCGGCACGAGGCGGTGTTCCACACCGACACGGTGCAGACCATGGGCCACTACCGCCACGACGTGCAGCAGCTGAAAAACCAGTTTCTGGTGGGTTCGGCGCACAAATTTCACGGGCCGAAGGGCGTGGGGTTCATTTACACCCGCCCCGGTTTGCAGGTGAGCCCGCTCATTCATGGCGGCTCGCAGGAGCGCAACGTGCGTTCGGGCACCGAGAATGTGGCCGGCATTGTGGGCTTGGCCAAGGCGCTGGAAATCGCGGTGCGCGATTTGGCCGCGCATCAGGCGCACGTGCAGGAGTTGAAAGACCGGTTCATCAGCAGGCTGCGGGCCGACGTTGCCGATGTGCAGTTTAACGGCCTGTCGGAGGTTGCCGACCAAAGCCTGTACACGGTGTTGAGCGTGAGCCTGCCACCGTCGGCCTTCAACGAAATGCTGCTGTTCAACCTCGACATCAGCAAAGTGGCGGCCTCGGGCGGCTCGGCCTGCACCAGCGGCGCCCAAACCGGCTCGCACGTCCTCGAAGCGCTGGGCTGCGACTCCAAGCGCGCCACGGTGCGCTTCTCGATGAGCAAAATGAACACCGAAGCCGAAGTGGACTACGCGGTGGCCGCGCTGGCCAAGCTGTACCGCCCGGCAGCCGGGTAGAGGCGAGGCGATTATAAGGAGTCAATACTTGCGGGTTGCGTTTTGAATGGACGAGTACCAACTCCACTCAAAACGCAACCCGCAATTTTTTCAAAACCGGCCCGTGGCCCCGCCGCCGCCCGAATGTCCGCCCCCGAATTCGAAGCCGCCGCCGGCTGGCGCACCGGGCGCGTGAGCGGTTTGGGCCTGAACCAGGTTTTCGAGGTTGAAGTGGCGCGGCTCATCGTCGGGCAAGGACGTGAGGCCGAAGCGGGCGGGCCGCAGGTAGCGCAGCAGGGCCCCGGCCAGCACCGTGAGGAGCGCGCCGGCCGCGACAGCGGCTACTTCGGGAGGGAGCAGGGAGCGGTAGTGCCGCAGCGTGAAGACCGAAAACGCCACCGCCAGCAGGCCCAGCAGCAAAACGGGGCGGTCGGCCCGGCGCAGGCCAACTACGATGTAGAGCACCGGCACGCCGGCCGTGAGGGCGTAGAAAACGAGCGCAAACGGTATTTGGGTGGACTGGTAAATATGGTGCAGCTCGGCATTGCCTTCGCGCACCACGAGGTAGTTGCCACCGAGGTAAAACACCACTAAGGCCACTACTTTCAGGGTGAGGAAGCTGGCGGCGTAGTAGTCGGCCAGCCCCGTGCCGGCCACGCGGCGGCACAGTAGCCGATATAGTGCCAGCAGGCCCACGGCCGCGCCCATCAGCAAAAACGGCAGCAGGGCCGTGCCAAGGGCCGTTTGAAGCCCGAAGAGCACCACCAGCAGCAGGGCTGTGCCCGCCGTGGCGGCCATCACCAGGGCATCGGCGTAGCGGTAGCTGGCCCCGGCCAGGAGAGCCAGCGCGAGCAGCAGCGGCATGGCAATATAGGGATTGTCGAGGCCGGTATTGCCGAGGCTGACCGGCCAGATGTGTTCCGTGAAAACGTAGAAAATGAGCCCCACGGCCGTGCCCAGGCCCGCATACAGCAGCGCATTGTCGTCGCCGGCGTGGTAGTGGCGCTGTTCCCGAATCACGAGCTCCAGCACGGCGAAGCAGGCCACGCCAAAAAGCATGGCGGCGGCCAGCGGGGTTCGGAGGCCCGTTAGCAAATAGGCAAACCCACTGGCCATGGCCAGCCCGATGCTGGCGAAAATGAACAGGCCCGCGCGCAAAGGCCAGGCCGGCCGATAATAGTCCAGCGGATAAGCGGTTTCGATGGCCGCCAGCTGCGCGGGCGTCACTAGCTGCTGGCGCTGCCAGCGGGCCGTGCGCGCCCGTAGCACCGTGTTGAAAGCCCAGATGGGAGAATACGCTTGCGGCTTCATGGCTGGGGGGCCGCTGGGGGCGGGGTGGGGGTGGAGGGGCCGCGCAAAATGGTTTTGAGCTTGACAAAGAACAGCACCACCAGTAGGGCCGACAGCGGAAAAGCGATGAAGGACGTGGCAACCATCAACTCCTCGGGCAAGCGGATAACCACCTGCGCCAGCAGGCACCAGGCCGCAACGTAGCCGTAGCCCGCCGCCAGCACCAGAAACCAGTACGACTGCACCCGGCGCGCATACCAGAACAAGCCGGCGCACAGGGCCAGTACCACAGCAGCATAGCCAAAGCTGGCCGCCATCATTTCACTGAAAGCCGTTTTGATGATGGAGGTAGTCAGCGCCGCCAGCGCCAGGTTGCTGCCCAGCAGCAGGTAGGTGAAGGCGAAATGCGCTTTGCGGCCCTGGTATTCCGAATAGAAGCCCGCGCCCATCAGCCCCAGGCCCAGGCCCGTGGCGGCCAGGCGAACCGGGGAACTCCAGAAGTCGTTTTGGGTGAGCACGGCCAGCGGGGCCACCGTGAGGCCCACCCACGACGCCAGCGCCGTGAGGCCCATGGCCAGCACCCCCCGGTGGTCGAACCAATAAGCCAGCGGTAGAAAAACCAGGGCCGGCAGCACCGTAGCCAGCCCGTAGCGGTTGCCAAACAGGCCGTACTGGTACTGCAAATAGCCTTCGAGCACCACAAACAACAGGCACCCCAGCAGCAGTAGATAATCGGCTCCGATGGAGGTTTTGGGCGCTTCGCCCCAGGTGAAGGCGGTACGGTGCCGCGCCGCGTAGCCGAAGCAGGCCGCCATAATCAGGGCGATGGTGGCAATGATGAAGCCGTGCCCGATGCTATCGAGGTGCTGATAAACCAGCACGCCCAGGCCGCCAGCCAGCAGCGTGATGCCTAGGTAAAGCAGTGCTCGCAGCTCGTAGTGCAGCGAAAAGGGCTGGGCGCGCTCGGCGGCGGCAATGGCGGCGGCCTGTTCGGGCGGTAGCAGGTCGCGGGCCTGCAGGTCGGCGAGGTAAGGCAGCGAAGAGGGCATAAGCAGAGAATTGGGAGCACTAGCCTGGCCGCAAGTAAGGCATTCGGCAAGCAACGCATTGGCTCTGGACCCCGGCGGCGCTACCGCTTCGGGGGAGTGTTGCGAGGAATGACTATTTTTCGGCATCCTTCGTAAGCCGACTTCCCCTATTTGTTCCTCTACTAATGGCCGACATTAATATTCAACGCAAAAAATCTGCGCCCAGCCCCTGGCTGCTGGTGCTACTGGCAGCCGTGGTGCTGGCCATCGCCGCTTACTTTTTCCTGCGGCCCGAGCCCGTTGACGAGCCCGCGCCGCCCGCCGCCACCCCGGCAGCGGCCGCCCCCGGCACCGCCCCCGATACGCTGGCCGCCGCCGCCGCCG
>JALYUH010000045.1 GCA_030853985.1 Bacteroidota bacterium
ATCTGGAAGTTTATCAAGGACAAGCTGATTCTACCCTACCTGGAGCTGGACATCAAGTATTACGACCTCGGCATCGAGTACCGCGACGAAACCAACGACCAGGTAACCATCGACTCGGCCAATGCCATCAAGCAGTACGGCGTGGGCATCAAGTGCGCTACCATCACGCCCGACGAGGAGCGCGTGGCCGAGTTCAGCCTGAAGCAAATGTGGAAGTCGCCCAACGGCACCATTCGCAACATTCTGGATGGCACCGTGTTCCGCGAGCCCATCGTGATGAGCAACGTGCCCCGCCTGGTGCCCAACTGGACGGCCCCGATTTGCATTGGCCGCCACGCCTTCGGCGACCAGTACCGTGCCACCGATTTCGTGACCAAGGGCAAGGGCAAGCTCACCATCACCTTCCAGCCCGAGGATGGCGGCGAAACGCAGTCATTTGAGGTATACAACTTCAAGAGCGACGGCGTGGCCCTGGCCATGTACAACACTGACGAAAGCATCCGCGGCTTCGCGCACGCCTGCTTCAACCAGGCCCTGAGCAAAGGCTGGCCGCTGTATTTGAGCACCAAGAACACCATCCTGAAGAAGTACGATGGCCGTTTCAAGGACATCTTCCAGGAGATTTTTGAGCAGGATTATACCACCAAATTCAAGGAAGCCGGCATCACTTACGAGCACCGCCTGATTGACGACATGGTGGCCTCGGCCCTGAAATGGCACGGCAACTTCGTGTGGGCCTGCAAAAACTACGACGGCGACGTGCAGAGCGACACCGTGGCCCAGGGCTTCGGCTCGCTCGGCCTGATGACTTCCGTGCTCATCACCCCCGACGGCACCGTGATGGAGGCCGAAGCCGCCCACGGCACCGTAACGCGCCACTACCGCGACCACCAAAAGGGCAAACCGACTTCGACCAACCCAATTGCCTCAATTTTCGCCTGGACGCGCGGCCTGGAGTTTCGCGGCAAGCTCGACGGCAACCAGGAACTCATCGATTTCTGCCACGCGCTGGAGCAAGTCTGCATCGAAACCGTGGAAAGCGGCAAGATGACCAAGGATTTGGCCGTCTGCATTCACGGCAACAAGGTGGAGCACGGCCGCGACTACCTCTACACCGAGGAGTTTCTGGAAGCGCTGGACGAGAACCTGAAGAAGAAATTGGGCAAGTAAGCTTCGGCGGAACGATGGCGAGACGCATATTTGCGTCTCGGCGTTGGCGCCGGCCAGGCATTGTTCTAACAATCCTTTAACGACGAGACGCAAGTATGCGTCTTTACCTATTTGAAATTCACAAAAAGCCCATTCGGTTCGCCGGATGGGCTTTTTCGTGCGCGGCTTCCAGGCTTAGGAGACCTATTTATTTGGTCTTTCGGCCCCGCCGTACCTTTGCCTGGTCGTCAGCGGCCTGACAACTGACAACTAGCAACGAACAACTCAAAATGCGCATTTCCCTCGACTGGCTTAAAACCCTCATTCCGACCGACAAACCTGCCGCCGAAATCGGGGCCCTGCTCACCGGCTCGGGCCTGGAAGTGGAGAGCGCCGAGGAGTTGGAAAGCATTCCCGGCGGGTTGCGGGGCGTGGTGCTGGGCACCGTGCTCACCTGCGCGCCTCACCCCGATGCCGATAAGCTAAGCCTGACCACCGTGGACGTGGGCGACGGCACGCCCCGCCAAATCGTGTGCGGCGCGCCCAACGTGGCCGCTGGCCAGCGCGTGGTGGTGGCGCTGGAAGGCGCCATGCTGCACCCCGCGCAGGGCGAGCCGTTCAAAATCAAGAAAAGCAAGATTCGCGGCGCGGCCTCGGAGGGCATGATTTGCGCCGAGGACGAAATTGGCCTGGGGCAGTCGCACGCCGGCATTATGGTGCTGACGACGGAGCTGCCCAACGGCACGCCCGCCGCCGATTATTTCGGCCTGGGTTCGGATACGGTGTACGAAATCGGCCTCACGCCCAACCGCGCCGATGCCGCCTCGCACTACGGCGTGGCCCGCGAACTGCGCGCATTGCTGCGCCAGCCCTGCCACCTGCCCAACGTAAGCGGCTTCGCCGCGCCGGAGTCGGCTGCCGCGAATATCAAGGTGACGATTGAGGACGTGGAGGCCTGCCCGCGCTACGCTGGCTTGCTGCTGGAGAACGTGCAGGTTGGCCCCTCGCCGGAGTGGCTGCAGCGCAGGTTACGCAGCATCGGACTCTCGCCCATCAACAACGTGGTGGACGTGACCAACTTCGTACTGCACGAGTTGGGCCAGCCGCTGCACGCTTTCGATGCCGACCAGATTACGGGCAGCCACATTCGCGTGAAACGGGCCAAGGCCGGCGAAAAATTCGTGACGCTGGACGGCATCGAGCGCAGTCTGAAAGCCGAGGATTTGGTGATTGCCGACGCTGATGGCGCCCCGATGGCGCTGGCCGGCGTGTTTGGCGGCAAGACCTCGGGTGTGAGCGAGGGCACCACCCGCGTGTTCCTGGAAAGCGCCTACTTCGGCCCCGCCGCCGTGCGCCGCACCTCCCAAACGCATAACCTGAAAACCGACGCCTCGTTCCGCTTTGAGCGCGGTACCGACCCCAATATGGTATTGGTAGCGCTGCAACGGGCGGCGCTGCTGCTCCAGGAAGTAGCGGGCGCCACCATCGCCGCGCCCGTGGTGGACGAGTACCCCGCCCCCGTGCCGCCCGCCACCGTGCGCCTGCGCCTGCCCCGCGTGGAGCGACTAGTGGGCCAGTACATCGCGCCCGAGCGCATCCGCCAGATTCTGACGGACCTTGACATCAAAATCACCGAAGAAAACCCGGATGCCGGCGACCAGGACACTTGGACGCTGACCGTGCCGCCCCACAAAGTGGACGTGACCCGCGAGGCCGACGTGATTGAGGAAATCCTGCGCATATATGGCTACAACAACGTGGCGCTGCGGCCGAATAACTCGGCCTCGTTTCTGGCTAAATTCCCGAACCCCGACCCCGAGGTGACGCGCGTGAAAGTGGCCTCGTTGCTTAGCGGCCAGGGCTATTCGGAGATTCTGACCAACTCGCTCACCAACTCACTGTATTTCGAGAAAGAAGGCGAAGCGAATAATGCGCTGGTTCGCATTCTGAACTACAACAGCGTGGACTTGAACGTGATGCGGCCCACGCTACTGCACTCGGGCCTGGAGGTTATCCGGCACAACCTCAACCGCCGCCAGCGGGATTTGAAGCTGTATGAGTTCGGCAAGACCTACGCGCAGAATGAGAATGGCAAGTACCAGGAAAAGAACAAGCTGGTGCTGTACCTGACCGGCAACGCCGCCAGCGAAACCTGGCAGCAGAAATCCGAAAAAGCGGCTTTCCACGATTTGGCCGGGGCGGTGCAGCAGGTGCTGGCGGCGCTGGGCTTCGGGGGCGCGGCTTCGCAGCCGGTGCAGCACGAGTACTTGGCCGGCGGCCTCGCGCTGCTGGTGCACAACCAGCCGGTGGCGCAGCTGGGCGCGGTGGCGGCCTCGGTGCTGAAGCGCATGGACGTGACCCAGCCGGTGTGGTACGCGGAGCTGGACTGGGATGCGCTAAGCAAGAAATACAAGCCCACACTGGCGGCCCGCGAACTCTCGAAATTCCCGGAAGTACGCCGCGATTTGAGCATCGTAGTGGACTCGGCCGTGACGTTCGACCAGCTCCAGCAGATTG
>JALYUH010000084.1 GCA_030853985.1 Bacteroidota bacterium
GTGGCCGTGGTACTGAAGCTGGGCACCAGCCCGCTGAAGTTCACCGGGCGGGTGGTTGGTGGCGCACCGCACCACCAGCAGCTGAAAATCGCGGCGGGTTTCGCCAATTTTCACGCCCTTGCGGTACTCGGCGCAGCGCACCCCGAACACGAACAGGCCCAGCGTGCGGGGCCGCACCGTGAGGCGGCCCGTACGGGCATTTACCTGGAGCGTGGGCCGGCCCGGAATCTGGTGTTCGGTATCGAGGCTGTCGCGCCAGATGACCGGCGCGTAGGGGGCCGCCACCGCCTGGCCGGGGTTGGAGTTGCCGGTAGTAGCGTGGCCGTTCAGGGGCGTTACCATGTCGTAGGCCAGCGAGTCGCCGTCGGGGTCCTGGCCGCCAAAGTCGTAGTAAAATAGCTCGTTCAGGCAGGCGTAGTCGCTCAGGGGCGGGAAAATCTGCGGGGTGGAGTCGATGAACGGCTGGCCGTTACGCACCACGGCCGGAAACTCCAGGTAAAACGTTTGGCCGGCCGCGCCGGGGTTGACGATATTGTTGATGCCGGCATTGCGGCAGCAGTTTTCCACGGCCACGTAGTAGCCGCCGGGGGCGCTGAAGGTAGCTGCGTTTAGCGTTACATCGCTGGTATACACCTGCTTGCGGGTGCTGAGCGAGCCAATGGAGCAGGCCGGGCTGGTGTACTTCACGTATGTATCGCTCACCAGGGGCATCGCTACATCCAGGATGCGCTGATTGGTGGTCTTGTTAAAAATGCCCGCCGGCAGCGTGGGCCGAATGGCTTTCTCATCGCCTTTGTAGGCATCAAAATACACGTTGAGCGTGAGCGTGTAGCTGCTGCCGGTTTTGTGCTGCAGATACAGCTCGCCGCCCACAATGTGCGTGGCCGAAGCCGTTTGCGGCAGCAGGCCCAGCAGCAGCAGCAGGCCCAACAGCGGCCCCAGGCCCGGCACTCGGAATAGGATATGGCGCATAGGTAGGGAAGATACGCGGCAGGAAGCAATACGCAGTGCCCGGCCGGCGAGTGGGGGGTGGGGCCGGGCGGCGCAAGCGGCAGGCAGTTCCGCAGTGCTTCCGGCAGCAGTGGGTTGCTGCCTCGCAAAGCCCGGCCCGGCGTGGGTGCGCCTGGCCGGGTGGTTCGGGCTTGGGGCGGGCTAGTTGGTGCCGGTGCCGGTAGTCGTGGTCGTGGTGGTTTTTTTGGCGCAGCCGCCATTCGGGCGCACGTCGTCTTTCTGGCAGCCCGAGAAGCTGCTCACGGAAACCAGCAGCGCGGCGGCGCTGGCCAGGCGAAGAAGGGAAGAAATACGCATGAGGAAAATGGTTGAATGAATGAGAAAAAAGAGGAAAAATGGAATGAAGTTGCACAAAATCAGCCTTTGCGCAGATGTCCTATTTTGCCAGCCCCAGCGGGGCAACATAGTGGGAGTATCTATTTGTTAGTCAGGACTGAATCCTCAGCGGGGCGATATCCCGGCTGGCGCGCTGTCAAATCTAGCCATTCCGGGGTTATTTAACGCTGTTTTTCAGGCCGCTACGTCCATACGGCCAATGTATTATCTCGCCGAAGCTTGGCCTAATTGGCTTTATCCGGCCCCAACGAAAAAACCGACCAATATTCACGCTTCGTTAATAATAGCGTTTCTACCTTGCCCGAGCTATGCATAACCCCATCACCCCCGACTACTTCGATACTGACGGCCGCCCCCAGCCCGCCAGCAGCGCCGAGCAACAGGCCGAGCACAAGCTAAAAGTCTGGGCCGTGCTCAACGCCGTAGACCAGGGCCTGATGAACGCCGCCGAAGCCTGCGCTGCCTACGCCGTAACGCCCGCCGAGCTGGATGAGCACCGCGCCGACTGGCGCGAGTTCGAGGCCGGCCGCCGCTGACTGGCCCAAACCGCCGCCGCCGCAACTATTGCGGCCCCCGCTACATCCGCCCACCCGGTAGTGCTGCCCGCACGGCCGGGTTTTTTTATTTCGCCCCGTACCTTTAGCTGCTCACTGCTCTTGCTTCATGATTGAATCCCCACCCGCTGGCGCCCCCGCTCTGCCCAAGTTGCCTAAGTCCCCCACCGGCATCGACGGGCTCGATGAGATTACCGAAGGCGGCCTGCCGCTGGGCCGGCCCACGCTGATTTGCGGCAGCGCCGGCTGCGGCAAAACCCTGTTGGGCATCGAGTTCCTGGTGCGCGGTATTCAGGATTTCAACGAGCCGGGCGTGCTCATGGCCTTCGAGGAAACCGCCCCGGAGCTGGCCGCCAACGTGGCCTCGCTGGGCTTCAACCTGCCCGATTTGCAGGCTCGCAAGATGCTGCGGGTCGACCACGTGCACGTTGACCGCTCCGAGATTGAGGAAACCGGCGAGTACGATTTGGACGGCCTGTTTATTCGCCTAGGCTATGCCATCGACAGCATTGGGGCCAAGCGGGTGGTGCTCGATACCATCGAGGCGCTGTTTTCGGGCTTTCCGAACCAGGGCGTGCTGCGCTCGGAAATCCGCCGGCTGTTTCGCTGGCTGAAGGACAAGGGCGTCACCACGGTCATCACCGCTGAGCGCGGCGACGGCACGCTCACGCGCCAGGGCCTGGAGGAGTACGTGTCGGACTGCGTGATTCTGCTCGATAACCGGGTGATTGACCAGATTACCACCCGCCGACTGCGCATCGTGAAGTACCGCGGCAGCACCCACGGCACCAACGAATACCCGTACCTGATTACGGAGGACGGCATTTCGGTACTGCCCGTGACTTCGCTGCAGCTCGGCCACAGCGTGTCGGAAGACATTGATTCGAGCGGCATTGCCAGCCTGGACGAGATGTTTGGTCGGCGCGGCTTCTACCACGGCAGCAGCGTGCTGATAACCGGCACGGCCGGCACGGCTAAAACCACGCTGGCCGCCGCCTTCGCCGAAAAAACCTGCCTTGCCGGCCACCGCTGCCTGATGTTCGTGTTCGAGGAATCGCCCCAGCAGCTGATTCGCAACATGCGCTCGGTGGGCATCGACCTAGCCCCGCTGGTGGCCAACGGCCTGCTGCGCATCGAAGCCTCGCGCCCCACCCTCAACGGCCTGGAGCGCCACCTCGTTACCATTCACAAGCTGGTGAGGGAGTTTGCGCCCTACGCCGTGGTCATCGACCCCATTACCAACCTCATTTCGGTGGGCAACACCAGCGAGGTGCGCAGCATGCTCACCCGCCTCATCGACTTCCTGAAAGTGAGCAACATCACGGCCCTGTTCACGGCCTTGGTGAACATCAATTTGGTACGCAACGAGATGACTGAAGAAGGGGTGTCGTCGCTGGTCGATACCTGGATTTCGGTGCGCGATTTGGAGGGCATCGGCGAGCGCAACCGCGGGCTAAGCATTCTCAAATCGCGCGGCATGGCGCATTCCAACCAAGTGCGCGAGTTCATCGTGACCAGCCACGGCATCGAGCTGCTTGATGTGGTGCTCGGGCCGACAGGCATCGTAACCGGGGCCAGCCGCCTCACCCAGCAGCTGCAGGAGCACGCCGAGATTGTGGCCGCCCAGCAGGAAGCCGACCGCCGCGACCGCGAGCTGGAGCGCCGCCGCCGCACGCTCGAGGCCAACATCGCCAACCTGCGCACCGAATTTGAATCGGTGGAGGAGGAGTTGCACCAAATCAGCTCGAATGAGCTGAACCGCCAGCAAACGCTGGTGAGTGGCAACCAGCGCATCACGGCGGCCAACCCGCCCAGCGTTGGTAGGCCGGGCAGCGCCCCTACCACCGAAAGCGGCCAATAATTCGTACTGCCGAGTGGCTCCGTGCCCTCGCTTCCACTAGTCCTGGCCATGACAGAAATAATCGAAGAAGAAACCTGGGAGTTGCGCCTGTACGTAGCCGGCCAAACCCCGAAGTCGGTGACGGCCCTCAGCAACCTGCGCCGCTACTGCGAAGAGCACCTCAAAGGCCGCTACAAGCTCGAAGTCATCGACTTGCTGACCCACCCGCAGCTGGCCGAGGGCGACCAGATTCTGGCCATTCCCACGCTGGTGCGCAAAGTGCCCGAGCCCATCCGCAAAATCATCGGCGACCTGTCGAACGAAGAGCGGGTGCTGGTCGGGCTCGATGTACGGCCCGCCCTCCGCAACTAACCGCCGCTTATGGACCTATTTACGGACCCACTGGCCTGGCCCGCGCCGGCCGCGCCCGAGTATGTGTTGCACCTGTACATCACGGGGGCCACGCCCAACTCGACGCGCGCCGTGCACAACATTAAAGGCATCTGTGAAGAGTACCTGAAAGGGCGCTATGAGCTGCTGATTGTGGATATTTACCAACAGCCCGAGCTGGCGCAGCAGGAAGACTTGATTGGCGTGCCCACGCTCATCAAGCGCAGCCCTGGGCTGGTGCGCCGGCTGGTGGGCGACCTGTCCGACCGCGAGCGGGTGCTGAAAGCGCTGGGGATTGAGCCGCTGGCCGCCGGCCTCGCGCGCGATGAGTAGCGAGCTGCCCCCCACCGCCGCCGAGTTGGCCCGCGCCAACGAGGAGCTGCGCGCGCAACTCGAAGAAGCCCAGGACCTTATTCATGCCATCCGCACCGGCGCGGTGGACGCGCTGGCCGTGCAAGGGCCGGAGGGGCCGCGCATCTTCACGCTGCAGGGGGCCGACCACAGCTACCGCGCCCTCATCGAGCAGATGAACGAAGGCGCGCTGCTGCTGGGCCAACTGGGCACCGTGCTCTACTGCAACGCCTGCCTGGCCGGCCTGCTGGCCCTGCCGCTGACCGAGGTGATGGGCAGCAAATTTGAGGACTTTGTGCCGCCGACTTATCGCACCTACTGGGCCGAGCTGCTGGCGCGTAGCTGGCAGGAGCGCAGCCGGGGCGAGCTGCCGCTGCAAACCGCCGCCGGGGCGCTGGGGCAGTTTTCGGTGGCCATGAACGCGCTCGAATTCAACGAAACGCCCGCCCTGGCCGTGATTGTGACAGACCTTTCGGCCCGACGCGAAATCACGGCCATCCGGGCCCGCGTGGCCGAGCAGAATGCCCAGCTCGACCAAAAAAACGAGGCGCTGAAGCGCGAGGAAGCCGCCCGCCAAGCCTTGGAGCACGCCGCCGCCGAAGCCACCCGCGTGCTCGAAGGCATTCCGCAGATTGCCTGGACGGCCACGCCGCAGGGGGTTAACTCCTACCTCAACCGACGCTGGTTCGATTACATTGGGCAGGAAAACGCTCTGGGCCGCGACTACGGCTGGACGGCCCATCTGCACCCCGACGACCAGCCCACCAGCGGCCGCCGCTGGACGGAATGCCTGGCCTCGGGCGAGCCCTACGAGGTGGAATACCGCTTCCGCAACCAGGCCGGCGACTACCGCTGGATGCTGGGCCGCGCCTTGCCGTCGCGCAACGTGCAGGGCGAGATTACGCAGTGGATTGGCACCTGCACCGACATCCACGAGCACCGGCTGGCCCTGGAGCGCATCGACGAAGCCCAGGGCGAGCTGCGTCGCAACAACGAGCAGCTCACCCGCGTCAACGTCGACCTCGACAACTTCATCTACACTGCCTCGCACGACCTTAAAGCGCCCATCAGCAACATTGAGGGCCTGCTCGAGGTGCTGCGGCAGGAGCTGCCCGCCGGCCCCGTTCAAAGCCCCGAGGTGCAGCCCGTGCTGGGCCTGATGCAGGACTCGGTGAACCGCTTCAAGCGCACCATCGCCCACCTGACGGACGTGAGCAAGCTGCAAAAGGAGCACGGCCGCCCCACCCAGGCTGTGAATTTGGCCGCCGTTATTCGCGACGTGCAGCTCGATTTGGCCCCGCTCATCCGCACCACCGCCGCGCAGCTGGACGTTGACGTGGTGGCCGTGCCCACGGTGGCTTTTTCGGAGAAAAACCTGCGCAGCGTGGTCTTCAACCTGCTCAGCAACGCCCTGAAGTACCACGCGCCCAACCGCCCGCCACTGGTGCGCCTGCGCGCCTGGCCCGAGGCCGGCACTACCGTGTTTGAGGTGCAGGACAATGGCCTAGGGCTGAGCGCGGCCAGCGAGCAGCGCCTGTTCGGCATGTTTCAGCGTTTCCACGACCACGTGGAGGGCTCCGGCATTGGGCTCTACATGGTGAAGAAAATGGTGGAAAATGCCGGCGGCCGCATCGTGGTGGAGTCGGAGCTGGGCCGGGGCAGCACGTTCAGGGTGTATTTCCCGGCGCGCTGAGACGTGCCGGCGCGCATCTGCGATAAAGGCTGATTGGAAGCTGGGTTGCCGGGCGGCGCGGGATGGTTAACCCAAGTGGCGGATTATCGAATCTGAGCCCCCGCGGGGTGAAACCCGTCCGACGAGTGTTGCCCCGCTGGGGCTTTGGCGTACTTGGCGGCGGGCTCTACGACCGCCATGCCGCCCCGCTGGGGCTAATTCGTAACTTGGATTAATTATACTCGTCACGAAGTAGCTTGCGGGAAAAGTGTAGCGGTGCGACCCTTCGCGTCCGGACGTTCGCTTCGTTCAACCGCCAAGCCGCGAAGGGTAGCGTCGCTACATCGGCTGACCAATTTTCGCATTTCACTGCGTGACGAGTGTAAGTGGGTACCCACGCCAGGTGGCTTGGCCCAGCAAGGCGTGGCTGCGGCCGGGTAGCTCGTGGTGCTCCGTCGCAGACCGCGCGTATTGGGTGCGCTTCTGAGTGGCGGGATATCGCTCCCGTCGAAGGCGAATTGCGAAATCGTGCGGAGGTGGTAGCTGAAGCCAACTGAGGCAGCCCCACGGCCATTGTGCGCGAGTACGACCCCGCGCCGGTGGCGGGGTGTGCGGGCATCGGCCAGGGGCGCGCCACGAAAATTGACCGCGTGGTAGCTTCCTTCGTGCTTTGCTACGCGTTTCACCAGCAGCTAAGCGGCCCCCACCGCCCGCTCTTAATTCCCCAAAATGAATACCCTCGAAAACTATACCCTGGGCCGCTGGGCCGCCGGCGGCAGCGCCCCCCAGGAGCTGCTCGATGCCAGCACCGGCGAAGTGATTGCGCTGGCCAACACCGAAGGCTTCGACTTTGCCGCCATTCTTGACTACGGCCGCCGCGTGGGCAACCCCAAGCTGCGCCGCATGACCTTCCACGAGCGGGGCCGGATGCTGAAGGCGCTGGCCTTTCACCTCGATAGCAAAAAAGAGCAGTTCTACGAGCTGAGCTACCGCAGCGGGGCCACGCGGGCCGATTCGTGGATTGATATTGAGGGCGGCATCGGCAACCTATTTGCCAATGCCTCGCTGCGCCGCAAGTTTCCCGACAAGCCGTTTTACGTGGAAGGCGAGCCGGTGGGCCTCAGCAAGGGCGGCACCTTCATGGCCCAGCACCTGCTGGTGCCGCGCGAGGGCGTGGCCATCCACATCAACGCCTACAACTTCCCCATCTGGGGCATGCTGGAGAAAATTGCGGTGAACCTGCTGGCCGGCATGCCCGCCGTGGTGAAGCCCGCCGTGCCCGCGGCCTACCTCACCGAGGCCGTGGTGCGCGAAATCATCGCCTCCGGCATTCTGCCCGAGGGCGCGCTACAGCTGGTGGTGGGCTCGGGCCAGGGCCTGCTCGACCACGTGACGTACCAGGACGTGGTGACCTTCACCGGCTCGGCCGCTACGGGCCGCAGGCTGCGCGCCCACCCGCGCATCATCGACGAAGCCGTGCCGTTCACGATGGAGGCCGACTCGCTGAACGCCGCCGTGCTGGGGCCGGATGCGCGGCCCGGTACGCCGGAATTTGATTTGTTCGTGAAGGAAATTCGCAAGGAGATGACGGCTAAGTGCGGGCAGAAATGCACTGCCATTCGCCGCGCCATCGTGCCCGAAAACCTGCTCGAAGACGTGCAAATTGCCCTGGGCAAGCTGCTGGCCCAAACCACGGTGGGCCACCCGCAGGCCGATGGCGTGCGCATGGGCGCACTGGCCGGCCGGGCGCAGGCCGAAACGTTCCGCGAGCGGGTGCGGCACCTGGCCCAAAACACGCCCATCGTGTACGGCAACCTCGACAGCGTGGAATTGCTGGGCAAGGACCGCGGCGCTGACTTCGCGAAGGGTGCGTTTACCTCACCCATCGTGCTGCTCAATGAGCAGCCGTTCAAGTATTTGG
>JALYUH010000128.1 GCA_030853985.1 Bacteroidota bacterium
ACAAAGTCCGCGCTACGGGTCGAAACAGTCCTACCGCAGCATAACCGATTCCACATCCACGCTCGCCGGTTCGCCCGTTACGCTCGCCGCTTCCCACACCAGCTGCAGCACTTCGGCTTCGGCCAGCTTCAGGGGCGGCGTGGTGGCGGGCTGGTAGTCGAGCGGGCCGAAACCGGGGTAGGGGCGGGGCACCAGCAGGCCCGGCGCGGCCCGGAAGGCGCTGAGCGGCACTGCCACTTCCTGCACGGCCGCGCCCGCCGCCAGCGCCACCGGCGCGGCGTAGCTCACGGCATCTTTGGTCGTGAGTTGCAGGTGAAGCTGCGCGTCGGGCTGGTTGGTGCGCACCCGGAGGACTACCTGCGTGAAGCGGCCCAAATCCTCGGGCCGGCCCACCAGCCGGTCGCCGAAAAACGCCCGCAGGCTGGCGGCCGGGCCATTAGCAGCGGGCTGTCCGGCCCGCGTCGGGCCTTGCAGCAGGCGCAGGGCCAGCGTGCCATCGGGCGTGGGTACGTAGTCGGTCCAGGCGTTGGGGGCCAGGCCGCGGGCTTCAATACGCTCCTGGTCGCGGTCGGCGCGGTAGAGCGTTAAAGGCGAGTTGGCCAGCACGATGGGTACCGCGAAATGCTCGGTGTGGGCGTAGTCCCGGTCGCGCGGCTGGCCGGCAAAACCGCCGGGGAAGGTTGTGGTTTTGCCACCTTGATTCAGCACCAGCCAGTAGCGCAGCTCGCCGGCGTACAGCAACTCGTTGGGCACGCGGGCTTGGTAGGTGGCGTAGGCCGTGGCGCGCATCGGCACGGTGCGGGTGCGGCCGTAGTAGTGCTGCGCTACCAGAAACACGCTGTCGGCCGCGCCCACACCGGTAAGCGTCGCGCTGATGTTGAGCGGCTGGCCAGCCGTGGCCTGCCCCGGCGGCGCGTACCGCGCCTGCGGCCCGAGCGCCGTGGGCGCGGGGGCCACAAATTCACCCAACTTGATATGATTGAACACGGTTTGGGCCGTGAAAGCGGCCGTGGCTTTGCCGGTGGCGGCCAGCAGGTACACGCCGGGGCGCACGGTGGTGCGGCCCTCAGCGGCCGTGGCCTGGGCGGCGTTGCCCTCGTTCAGGCCGCGCAACGAAAAGGATGGCCCCAAGTCGGCCAGCGACACTTGCAGCGGCTGCTCGTTCCACAGAATCTGCGTTACGACCTTGCCAGGGGAGGCTTTCTCGAACGGGTCGCGGATGGCCACGGCGTCGGGCAGCACCTCCAGCCGCCACACGCCGGGGGCCAGCTTATCGAGAAAATACGTGCCGGTGCCGCCGTAGCTCACCACTTTCGAGGAGCCCACGCCGGCCAGGTGCGCCAGCTTCGCGGGCTGCTTGGGGGCGGTGCTGGTGTTGGCGGTGTAGTAGAATTCGGTGGGCGCGTTCAGCTCGCTCAGCTGCTGGCGGTAGCTGACGTGGAAGTCGCCAAACACGGAATCCTGCGGGTAGCGGGCGAAGAGCTGCCCGCGCTGCACCGTGCGGAAAACCTTGCCCGCGATGAGCATGCTTATGGCTTTGGCCGGCGTGTAAGCCGGGTTCAGGTAGTGGGTCTGGTATTCGGTGTTGGCGTGCGCCAGAGCCAGCGGGTCGTAGGCAAACTGGGTGGCCCACTGGAAGCCCGCCGTGCGGAAGCTGCGCGCCATGAACGGGTACATAATCGGCTGCAAAATGTCGGCCGACTCGAACTCGTACACCAGCCTCGCCTTGGCTTTAAACCGCGCGTCGCCGCTGAACGGAATCGGATACTGGTCGACGTAGGGCAGGAAATTGCCCCGTAGCGTATGCCCCGCCACCAGCCCCTGCGGGTACCACTGAAAGGTCAGCCCGTCCACTTTCGCGTTCAGAATTGCCTCGGCCACATCAGGGTTTTCCGACACGTTGTAGAACACCGGCTTGCGGCAGCCCGTGGCCCGAATGGCGGCGGCCATGCGGTCGGCAAAGCTGGTGATGGGGGCCAGCGGCGCGTGGTATTTCGGCTCGTTGCACACCTCGAAAGCCAGAATATCAGGGTCTTCGCGGTTGAGGTTTTTCGTGTAGGGATTGCGGTGGTTGAGGAACTGCGTGAGGTAGCGCGCCTGCGCCGCGATGGCGCGGGGTTTGGTGTAGGCCGCGCCCTTCGGGTAGATGCTCGAAAAGCCGGTGCCCGAGTCGTTTTCGGGGTAGCCGTTGTTCCAGTAGGCGATGGGCGTGAGAATGATGCGGATGCCGCGCTGCTTGAGCTCGCTCACCAGAAAATCGAGCAGGCGCAGATGCTCATTCTCCAGCAGATTGCCCGTGGTGTCGGTGATTTCCACGTCCCAGACGTGCACCCGGAAGGCATCGACGCCCAGCCGGCTCAGGTGGTACACGTCCTGACGGATGGCCTGCTCGGGGTTCACGCCCAGCCGCTGGTGGGCCCGGTAGGCGTAGGCGAACGGCGTGGTGTAGTTCACGCCGAACAGGGCCACCTCCTGCTTGGTTTTTTGCCAGCGCAGCACGCCGGCTCTGTCCACAAATACGTCGCCGCCCGGCGTAGCGGGTTCTTTTTGAGCCGCCGCCGGTAGTTGGCCCAATAAAAAAGTAAGGCTGAGTAGCACCAGGGACAACAGACGCATGGGCACAGGAACCAACGATAAAGGGCAAAATCGAAATCCAGCCGCGAAGGTACGGGCTATACTGTTTGCACAAACGATTGCGCGATTCCGTACAATTTGCACTACTTTTCGATGCGAAAACCACGGCCAAGTCAGCATTTTTGCCCCTTCTTGCGTAACGTGACTAGCTTAGCTGGCTGCTGGTTTTCCTTGTCCCACCTTCTGCGTTTCTCCATGTCCGATTCCCTGGCTCAGGCCGTGCAGGCCGATTTCCAACAACGCTACGGCTACGCGCCACGGCTGGTGCGCGCGCCCGGCCGCGTCAACCTCATCGGCGAGCACACCGACTACAACGCCGGCTTCGTGCTACCGGCCGCCGTCGATAAAGAAATGGTATTTGCCGTGGGCCTGAACGGTGGCGAGCAAATCCGCCTGTTCGCCCACGACCTCAACGAGAGCCTGGAGCTGCCCACCGCCGCCGACATCAGCCCGACCGAAACGCACTGGGCCAACTACCTGCTGGGCGTGGCGGCGCAGTTCCAGCTGCGCGGCGTGGCCGTGCCGGGCTTCGACTGCGTGCTGGCCGGCACCGTGCCCATGGGCGCGGGTATGTCGTCGTCGGCCGCCGTAGAGTGCGGCTTAGCGTATGCGCTGAACGAGCTGCTGCACAGCGGTTTCGAGAAGCTGGAACTGGCCCGCATGGCCCAGCTGGCCGAGCATACCTACGCCGGCGTGCAGTGCGGTATTATGGACCAGTTCGCCAGCGTGTTCGGCCGCGCCGGCCAGGTGGTGCGTCTCGACTGCCGCTCGCTGGCCTACCAGTATTTCCCCTTCGATACCACGGCCTGCCGCATTGTGCTCGTGAACTCGGGCGTGAAGCACAGCCTGGCCAGCACCGAATACAACACCCGCCGCCAGGAGTGCGAGCGTGGCGTGGCGGTGCTCCAGCAGCACTACCCGCACATTGCGGCCCTACGCGATGCCACCATGGCGCAGCTCGAAGCCCTCCACAGCGAAATGGGCGGCACCGTATTCCGCCGCTGTTCCTACGTGGTGCAGGAAAACGCCCGCGTGGAGGCCGCCTGCCGCCACCTCGAAGCGGGCGACTTGGCCGCCCTCGGCCGCGAAATGAACGCCAGCCACGCCGGCCTGCGCGACGACTACGAAGTAAGCTGCCAGGAGCTCGACGTGCTGGCCGAGGCCGCGCTGGCCGCCCCCGGCATCTTCGGCGCGCGCATGATGGGCGGCGGCTTCGGCGGCTGCACCATCAACCTGGTGGCTCCGGATAAAGTCGATGCCTTCATCGAAAGCGTGAGCGACGCGTATGAAAAACGCTTCGGCCGCCGGCCGGAAGTGTACCAGACCACGATTGTGGATGGCGTAGGGGCAGTGTCAATGAGCAATTAACAATGAGCAATTAACAACTGCCATTGAACCCACATACCATCGACCACGCCTCTGTTATAAAGGGCAAAGCTGCATAATTAGCCCGCTTTGCTCATTGCTCATTATTAATTGCTCATTAAAAATGCCTTTCGACTCCACCGAACACCCGCACCGCCGCTTCAATGCCCTGACGGGTGAGTGGGTTCTCGTGTCGCCGCACCGCTCGAAACGGCCCTGGCAGGGCCAGCAGGAAGAAACTGAGCAGGACCAGCGCCCCGTCTACGACCCCACCTGCTACCTCTGCCCCGGCAACGTGCGCGTGGGCGGCGAGGTGAACCCGCAATACCCCGATACGTTCGTGTTCAATAACGATTTCGGCGCGCTCACGGCCGATGTGCCCAGCGGCGGCATCGACGAAGGCGGGTTGCTGCGGGCCGAAGCCGAATCGGGCATCTGCCGCGTCATCTGCTTCTCGCCGCGCCACGACCTCACGCTACCGCAAATGACCACGCCGGCTATTCGGAAGGTGGTGGATTTGTGGGCGAGCGAGTTTGCCACGCTCGGCGCGCGGCCGGATATCAACTACGTGCAGATTTTTGAGAACAAGGGCCCGATGATGGGC
>JALYUH010000137.1 GCA_030853985.1 Bacteroidota bacterium
CCAAAGGTGTTCCAGTTGCGGTTGCCGGTGCCGTCGAGGGTGCCATTGGGGTGCACCACCAGGAAATTGGCCGTATCGGCGATGGGCCGGAAGTCGCCGTAGCTTTCCTGCTCCTGGTTGTTGGAGCCGTAGCCGTGCAGGTTGAGCAGCAGCGGCACCGCGCCCGTGGTACGGGCGTAAATGGCCGGCACGTAGAGGCGGTATTCCCGCGTGAGCCCGCCCGCCTGCAGGGTGCGGATAACGGTGGTTTGGGCCCGTAGCGCGGCCGGCGGGGCCAACAGCGCCAGCAGGGCAATCAGGCTTAAAAAGCGGGTAAGAATTTTTTTCATTGCAGGAATAATAAGACGCGACGATAACCAAAGCCCGCCCGCGAATGACGGACGGATGCACCAGGCCAGAACGGCTGCCGCGCCGCAAAGTTCGCCACCGCCGGCAGTGGCATTCCGCCCAAGGGTTAGCCGCCCGGCATTGCTACCTTGCGGGCGCGCTGCCTGAGCGCGGAGCTGTCACTTAGTCCACGTTGTCGCCCATGCAAAAACTTTTGCTTTCCGCCACCTTCCTGTTGAGCACTGCCGCCGTGGTGCAGGCCCAGGATTTCAAATACCAAACCCCACCCCAGGCCATTCAGGACCTGCTGCTGGCCGCGCCCACGCCCCGCATCAGCCTGGCTTCGGATGGCCACACGCTGGCCCTGCTGGCCGTGCAGGATTTCCCCACCGTGGCCGAGCTCGCGCAGCCCGAGCTGCGCCTGGCCGGCCTGCGCTTCAACCCGCGCACCAACGGCCCCAGCCGCGTGAGCTACGCCGTGGGCATCAAGCTGAAAAAGCTGCCCAACGGCCCCGAAACCGAGGTGAAAGGCCTCCCCGCCGCCGCCCGCATCAGCGGCGTGAGCTGGTCGCCGGACAATAAAACCATGGCCTTTGCCCTCACCACGCCCGGCTCGGGCCTCGATGGCCGCGTGGAGCTGTGGGTGGCCGATGTGGCCACCGCCACCGCCCGCCGCCTGCTGGCCCAGCCGCTGAACGACGCTTTTGGCAACTCGTTCGAGTGGGTGTCGGACAGTAAAACGCTGCTGGTGCGCACCGTGCCCGCCGGCCGTGGCTCCGCGCCCTCGGCCACGGCCGCGCCCACCGGCCCGGCCGTGCAGGAAAACGGGGGCGGCAAAAAATCGGGTGCCCCTACCTACCAGGATTTGCTGAAAACGCCGGCCGATGAGCGACTGTTCGACTATTTCGCCACCGCGCAGCTGCTGCGCGTGAGTCTGGCCGACGGCAGCGCCCAGCCCCTGGGCCAGCCCGGCGTGATACAAACCGCGTCGGCCTCGCCCGACGGCAAATACGTGCTGCTGCGCACCCGCCACCGGCCGTATTCGTACACGCTACCGTTCTATAGCTTCCCCGAGCGGCTCGATGTGCTGGACCTGGCCACTGGCGCGCCGGTGCGCACCGTGGCCGACCTGCCATTGGCCGACAACGTGCCCACCGACTTCGACGCCGTGCCCACTGGCCCGCGCGACCACGCCTGGCGTCCCGATGCCCTGGCCATGCTCTATTATATTGAGGCCCAGGATGGTGGCGACCCCAAAGCCAAAGCAGCCATCCGGGATAAAGTGTACACGCTGGCGGCCCCGTTCAGCAGCGCCCCGCAGGAGCTGGCGGCCCTGCCGCTGCGCTACAACGGCCTGAGTTGGGGCAACGACCAGCTGGCCCTGGCCACGGGTGCCCGCCGGGCCGACCGCCACCAAACCACCTGGCAGCTGCGCCCCGGCACGCCCGGCGGCCCCCTCACGGTGCTGTTCGACGGCTCGTCGCAGGACCGCTACCAGGACCCCGGCACGCCCTACGAGCACCGCAACGCCCAAGGCAAGTACGTGCTGCTGATGGGCGGCCCCACGGGACAAAGCATTTACCTGCTCGGCAATGGCGCTTCGCCTGAAGGCGACCGGCCGTTTGTGGACGAGCTGGATTTGGCCACCAACAAAACGGCCCGCTGGTGGCGCTCCGAAGCGCCGGCCTACGAGGTGCCGGTGGCCATTCTTGATGCCAGTGGCAAGCACCGCCAGCTGCTCACCCGCCGCGAGTCGCTGACGGAAACACCGAACTACTACCTGCGCGATGCCACTAAAAAGGGTGCTGCCGTGGCAGTCACGCGCTTTGCCAATCCCTACGCCGCTTTTGGCGGCAGCTTCAAAAAGCAGGTGCTGCGCTACAAGCGGGCCGATGGCGTCGACCTCACCGCCGACCTCTACCTGCCCCCGAACTACAAGAAAACCGACGGCCCGCTGCCCACCTTGATGGAAGCGTATCCGCTCGAATACAAGGACAAGGCCAACGCCGGCCAGGTGAGCGGCTCGCCCTACACCTTCACCCGGCTGAGCTGGGCCTCGCCGGTATTCTGGGTAACGCAGGGCTACGCCGTGCTGGCCCGCGTGAGCGTGCCCATCGTGGGCGAGGGCAGCAAGGAGCCCAACGACACCTACATCGAGCAGCTGGTGAGCAGCGCCAAAGCCGCCATCGACGAGGGCAGCCGGTTGGGGGTCGTCGACCCCGCCCGCGTGGGTGTAATGGGCCACAGCTACGGCGCCTTTATGACGGCTAACCTACTGGCGCACTCCAACTTATTTAAGGCAGGCATTGCGCGCAGCGGGGCCTACAACCGCACCCTCACGCCCTACGGTTTCCAGGGCGAGGAGCGCACCTACTGGCAGGCGCCGGAGGTGTACAATGCCATGTCGCCGTTCAACTTTGCCGATAAAGTCAAGACGCCCATTCTGCTCATTCACGGCGAAGCCGACAACAACCAGGGCACTTTCCCCATTCAGAGCGAACGGTTCTACGCGGCCCTGAAAGGCCAGGGGGCCACGGCCCGCTACGTGGTGCTGCCCGCCGAGGCCCACAGCTACGCCGCCCGCGAAAACCTGCTCCACATGCTCTGGGAGATGGATTCTTGGCTGAATAAGTACGTGAAAGCGCCCGCGCCGCAGCCGGCGAATTAGGGCGATGGCCTATCGAAAAAGCGTCATGCGAAGCTTGCCGCCGCGGCT
>JALYUH010000143.1 GCA_030853985.1 Bacteroidota bacterium
GTTTCCTGGTAGTAGCCCTCGATGGATTTGGGCGCGTCGTAGTGAATCACGAAGCGCACGTCGGGCTTGTCGATGCCCATGCCGAAGGCGATGGTGGCTACAATCACGTCGCACTCCTCATTCAAAAACGCGTCTTGGTTGTCGATGCGGGTGTGCTGGTCGAGGCCGGCGTGGTAGGGGCGGGCGCGCACGTCGTTCACGCGCAGCAGCTCGGCAATTTCTTCCACCTTCTTGCGGCTCAGGCAGTAGATGATGCCGGCCTTGCCCTTGTGCCCCTTCACGTACTGAATGAGCTGCTTTTTGGTGTTGTGCTTGGCGCGCACCTCGTAGTAGAGGTTGGTGCGGTTGAAGCTGGTTTTGAAGACGCTGGCATCGTCCATCTGCAGGTTCTTCTGGATGTCCAGCTGCACTTTGGGCGTGGCCGTGGCCGTGAGGGCGATAATCGGCACGTTGCCCCCCAGGTTGTCAATAATGCCGCGAATCTTACGGTACTCGGGCCGGAAATCGTGGCCCCACTCCGAAATGCAGTGCGCCTCGTCGATGGCTACGAAGCTGATGGTCGATTTCAACAGGAAATCAATCGTGTCGTCCTTGGTGAGGCTTTCGGGGGCCACGTAAAGCAGGCGAACTTCGCCGCTTATCACGTCCTTTTGCACCCGTTTCATTTCCGTTTTGGTCAGGGTCGAATTGTACACCTGCGCGTTCACCCCGAAGGCAGCCAGCTGGTCGACCTGGTTTTTCATCAGGGCGATGAGGGGCGAAATCACGATGGCCGTGCCCGGCACCACCAGGGCCGGCAGCTGGTAGCACAGGCTTTTGCCCGCGCCGGTGGGCATGATGACGAAGGTGTTGTGCCCCGCCAGTACGTTTTGAATAACAGCCTCTTGCGTGCCCCGAAACTGGCCGTAGCCAAATACTTCTTTAAGCGTATGTTTCAAATCGGCGGTAAGGGCCGGGGCTTCCTGAAGAGCAACTGAGGACATAAGATGAAGGCGCTGGTGAATAGCTGACCGACTCGCGGTTCATAACGAAGATAAGCATTGACGCATATTTTCCGCATGAAAATTAAGCTTTTTCGTGAATTGTGGAAAACAATTTTGTCATATTGCCACCTCGCCGGGAGCCCGGCCGGCAAGTAGCGCCGCACCCGGCAATCGTTGGCCCGCCACGGCGAAACCGGCGCGCCGGATGCGGCCGGAATGCTACAATTCGCGTGGCATTTCGGTTACTAATCGGATGCGCGCTAGCCGCTTCCGGTTTTGCGGATGCGCGGGCGGCTTAGCTTCTATCCCCCAATTTTGCAAAATCAACTTCCCCTCGTGTTCATGTCCGCTTCCGCTCAATCTTCCGAAGGCATTGCCGCTGCCGGTGCCGCGCCCACTGCCGTCGACGTGCTCGCCGTTGCCCGCCAGGTGCTGCACGAGGAAGCCGATGCCGTGCGCGCCGTGGCCGATGCGCTGGCCGCCACGCCCGACTTCGTGGCCTGCGTGCAAGCCATTCTGCAACTGAAAGGCCGCGTGGTCGTCACGGGCATTGGCAAAAGCGCCCACATCGCGGGCAAAATCGTGGCTACGCTCAACAGCACCGGCACGCCGGCCCTGTTTATGCACGCGGCCGATGCCATCCACGGCGATTTGGGCATGATTCAGCCCGGCGACTTTGTTATTGCCATCAGCAAGAGTGGCGACACGCCCGAGATTAAGGTGCTGGTGCCGCTGCTACGCCGCAAGGGCGTACCGCTGGCCGCCCTCGTCAGCAATGCCGACTCGTACCTGGCCCAGCAGGCCACCTACGTGCTGCACGCCCCCGTTACCAAAGAGGCCTGCCCCAACAACCTAGCCCCCACCACCAGCACCACGGCCGCCTTGGCCCTGGGCGACGCCCTGGCCGTGTGCCTGCTCGAAAGCCGACAGTTCACCGCCGCCGACTTTGCCCGGCTGCACCCCGGCGGCACCCTTGGCAAGCGCCTCTACCTGAAAGTGGGCGACCTGAGCCGCCAGAACCAGCGCCCGCAGGTGCAGCACGACGCGCCGCTGCGCGAGGTGCTGCTCGAAATATCGGGCAAGCGCCTGGGGGCCACGGCCGTGCTCGACGCCGCCGGCCAGCTCGCCGGCATCATCACCGACGGCGACCTGCGCCGCATGCTGGGCAGCTTCTCGGACCTGGAGAGCCTGCGCGCCCGTGACATTCTCACGCCCCAACCCGCCACCATCGATGTGGAGGACTTCGCCGCCGAAGCCCTGGCCCGCATGCAGAGCCGCAACATCACGCAGCTGGTCGTGACGGAGGACGGCGCGTTCGCTGGTTTCATTCATTTGCACGATTTGCTGCGCGAGGGACTGGTGTAAGGGGCTGGCGAGAATGTCCCGCCAAGCTCCCGCTTCGCCTCGCGTGAGAAAACCAGCCGCAGCCCGGACGCGAGACGAAGCGGGAGCTTCGCGGGACACGTTCGGCTTCGGCCTTACCTTTGTGATAATGAATTCTACGTACCTCATCGTGATGGCCGGCGGCATTGGCAGCCGGTTCTGGCCTTTCAGCCGCACGCACCATCCCAAGCAGTTTCATGACGTGCTGGGCGTGGGCCGTTCCATGCTTCAGCTTACCGTGGACCGTTTTGCGGGCGTGTGCCCGCCCGAAAACGTGTTTGTAGTGACCAACCGCGACTACACGGCCCTCGTGCAGGAGCACCTGCCCGACCTGCCCGCCGACCAGATTTTGGGCGAGCCCATCGGCCGCAACACCGCACCGTGCATCGCTTACGCCAGCTACCGCATCGCGCAGCGCGACCCCAAAGCCACTATTATCGTAACGCCGGCCGACCACGCCGTGCTGCGCGAAGACGAATTCCGCCGCCTCATTAACATGGCCATCGACGCGGCCCGGGCCAGCGACGTGCTCATCACGCTCGGCATTCAGCCCTCGCGCCCCGATACCGGCTACGGCTACATCCAGTACATGGATGAGCAGAGCCTGCCCGGTGGCCAGCTGCACAAGGTGAAAACCTTCACCGAAAAGCCCAATCTGGAGCTGGCGAAGATGTTCGTGGAAAGCGGCGACTTCCTGTGGAACTCGGGCCTGTTTGTGTGGCGCGCCGATGTGATTCTGCACGCCTTCCACCAGTATCTGAGCGATATCGCCGAGGTATTTGATGAAGGGGCCGATAAGCTGGGCACGCCGCAGGAAAATGCTTTCATCGGCGAGGCGTACTCGCGCTGCCGTAACATCAGCATCGACTACGGCGTGATGGAAAAGGCCGACAACGTGTACGTGCTGCCCGCCGATTTTGGCTGGAGCGACGTGGGCACCTGGGACTCGCTGCACCGCATCGGCGAGCGCGACGCCAACAACAACATGGTGAACGGCGACGTGCTGCTGTACGACACTACTGGCTGCGTCATCAAAACCCCCCCGGAGCGCCTCGTAGTGGTGCAGGGTTTGGAAGACTACATCGTGGCCGAGTACGACAACGTGCTGCTGATTTGCAAGCGCAGCGAGGAGCAGCGCGTGAAGGAGTTCGTGGCCGACGTGAAAGCCAAGAAGGGCAGCGGGTATAACTAATTGCCGCCGAAAACCTCGCCCCCGGCCCCTCTCCCCAGGAGAGGGGAGCCTGATGAAATAAGCCAAGAATAAAAAAGCCCGCTGACAGCGGGCTTTTTTATTCTTGGCTTACCAACGAATCCAACGAAGGAATTGGTCAAATTTTTCAGCAACCACTTCAGGCGGATATTCTCTGTAAAACTCCGGCTGCTCATGCAGCATTGGTCGAGCATAATACTGAAAGTAGAACACTTTCCTCTGCTGGTCAAAATTAATGATTAGCTCTTCTGTACCTCCAACTCTGGATGGATAGAGGCTGATTTTTAATGTGGCGTGTGAAGTGTAGGCAAATAGCCGTTCCGCAGCGTCTGACGAAGTGATGTGCTGCGTTAAGGCCAGCATTTCATGGCCCTGGCCGTAGCTGGTGAGCTCTTGGTAAAAGACAACGATGGATGGCCAGGTTTGGGCCCTGCTTTCGCCGCGCACATGTTCTGCCTGCTCCATTGCCAATTAGCTCACCCGCTGGCGGGCCACTTCAAACAGCATGATACCGGCGGCCACGCTCACGTTCAAGCTCTGAATCTGACCGGCCATGGGCACTTTCAGCTTCACATCGGCCAAGGCCAGCAGGTCGGGCGAGATGCCGTCTTCTTCCGAGCCCATGAGGATGGCCACGGGGCCGGTGAAATCGACTTCGGCCGCGCCCACGGCTTCGTCGGCTTTCTCGGTACAAGCCACCACGGTCACGCCCGACTGCTGGAGGAAGCGAATGGTTTCGTGCAGGTTATTCTCGCGGCACACGGGCAGGATGTTCAGCGCGCCGGCCGAAGTTTTCAGCGCGTCGCCGTTGATTTGGGCGGCGCCCCGGCTGGGCACCACGATGGCCTGCACGCCCAGGCACTCGGCCGTGCGGGCAATGGCCCCGAAGTTGCGCACGTCGGTAATGCGGTCGAGTAGCAGCAGAAAGGGCACTTTGCCTTCCTCAAACAAGCCGGTTACGATGGTGTCGAGCGGCGCGTAGTCGATGGGCGACACGAAGGCGACCGCGCCTTGGTGGTTCTTACGGGTCAGGTTGTCGAGCTTCTCCACGGGCACGAGCTGCACCTGGATGCCGGCGGCGCGGGCGGCGGCCGAAATGTCGGTTACGAGGCTGTTTTTGGTGCCGCGCAGCAGGAAAATCTTCTCCAGCGTACGGCCGGCGTTCAGCGCTTCCTGAATGGGGCGCAGGCCAAACAGCATGTCGATGCTGGCCGCTTGGGCGGGGCGGTTTTCGTGGCGGGGGCGCTCGCCGCCGGCATTGCTGCCGCGCTGCTCGGTGCCTTCGCTGCGCTCGCGGAAGGGCGGGCGGCTTTCGCCGCGGTCGGAGCGGCCGGTGCGGTCGCCGGCGGCTTCGTCGCGGTTGTCGCTACCACCGCGGCCTTTGGGGCGGGCGGGGAGCTCGTCGAACTCGCTGCCGCCGCGGTCGGGGCGGAACTGTTTGGGGGTAACGGGGCGGTTGGCGCCGTCGTAGAAGCGGCGGCCGGCTACCGGGCGGGCAGGGCGTTGGGGACGTTCGGGCCGGTCAGGGCGGTCGGTGGGGTTCTCCATTTTTCAACGGCGGCATACCAGAGCAGTTCGTACTCGGGCCGGCGCACCAATTCGTAATAATCAGGGGCAAAGGTACTCGGTCGGGGCCGGAAGGTGTAGGTGATGGGCCCGCCGCTCAGGCCGCCGTCGGGATAATACCATCGTTCCTCGCCGTTGGCGAAGCGGCGCACGCCCGGCGGCGGCCCCAGCACCACGTACAGCAGGCCCCGGTCGGTGAGCCAGCCGGCTTTGTGGGCGGCGAACAGGCGGTTGGCCGCCGTGACGCGGCCGTAGTAGCTCCGGATTAATTCCTTGCCCAGCCGCTGGTTGCCCTGGGCGATGTCGAGCCAGAATTTATCGACGGCGCGCTTGGGGTCGGGCGCGTCGGTCAGCTTCTGGCGCTCCTGGCTGGTGGTGAGGTAGCGCAGCGGCTCAATCAGTTCGGCGGCGGTGCTGAGGGCGGGGTAGGCATTGGGCGCGACCAGTACGGCCAGCGTGCGCGGCGGGGTGCCGCCCACGCCGCCCACTTTCAGGGCGTACAGGCCGGGCTCGGCAAAGCGGAACTGCTGGCCGGGGCGGGCTTCGGCCGAATCGAGGACGGGCAGCAGGCGCGGGCCGGCGGGCATGGCGGCCGCGTTGGTCATGGGCGGCAGGGCGGGCGCGGGGTTCACGGCGTAGCGCTTCCAGCGCACGGGCTGCATCAGGCCGTAGCTCTCGACGCCGAAGACCTCACCGGCCCGCACGTAGCGCCGGGCCAGCGGCCGGCCGGCCGAATCCGTCAGCACGAAGGGCCGCGCCAGCACGGCCTCGGTGAGGCGCAGCCAGGCGGTGGTGCCGGGCTCCTGGTAGTCGTCTTTCGCATTGGGCGGGGCGGTCGTCGAACTCGCTGGCCCCGCGGTCGGGGCGGAACTGTTTGGGGGTGACGGGGCGGTTGGCACCATCGTAGAAGCGGCGGCCGGCTACCGGGCGGGCAGGTCGCTGGGGACGTTCGGGCCGGTCAGGGCGGTCAGGGGGGTTCTCCATTTTTCAACGGCGGCATACCAGAGCAGCTCGTACTCGGGCCGGCGCACCAATTCGTAATAATCAGGGGCAAAGGTACTCGGCCGGGGCCGGAAGGTGTAGGTCACGGGTCCGCCGTTCAGGCTGCCGTCGGGGTAGTACCACCGTTCCTCGCCGTTGGCGAAGCGGCGCACGCCCGGCGGCGGCCCCAGCACCACGTACAGCAGGCCCCGGTCCGTCAGCCAGCCGGCCTTGTGGGCGGCAAAGAGGCGGTTGGCCGCCGTCACGCGGCCGTAGAACTGCCGAATCAGCTCCTTGCCCTGGCGCTGGTCGCCTTGGGCAATGTTGAGCCAGAATTTATCGACCGCCCGCTTGGGGTCGGGCGCATCGGTCAGCTTCTGGCGCTCCTGGCTGGTGGTGAGGTAGCGCAGCGGCTCAATCAGCTCGCTGGCGGTGGCCAGGGCCGGGTAGGCGTTGGCGGCCACCAGCACGGCCAGTGTGCGCGGCGCGATGCCGCCCACCC
>JALYUH010000147.1 GCA_030853985.1 Bacteroidota bacterium
ATCAGACACTACTCCGTAATTTGGATTAGCTACTTTTAGCGGCATGAAGCAGCTGTTGTTCCTGGGGTTTTGGTTGGAATGCTTTGCGCTGCGGGCGCAGGCGCCCGTAGGCAGCCCCGGCCCGGCCGTAACCGTCGAAGTGAGCCGCACGCACGCCCTGGTGCGCTTCGTGGAAACGCTGGCGGGCGGCAGCAACACTTACGGCGGCAGCCGGCGGGCCTTCCAGCAAAGCCGCTTCAATACCCCGGCTGCCCGGCGCTGGCTGCGCCGCTACCAACGCCTCGACCGCGACCCCGGCTTCGACCGCGACGGCTACCCCGCCGGCCGGCTGGGCAGCGTGGGCTCCATCGTACCCACTTACCTGGCCGCCAGCGCCGATGCTCAGGACCTGCCCGACTTGCAGCGCCGCACCGCCGGCCTGCTGCCCAACGAAGTGCTGGCCGGCCTCGATAGCGTGTACCGCTACTTCACGCCCGCCTTCGATACCCTGGCCTGGCAGCCCCACGCCGCCGCGCTGGGCCGGCTCGCCCCCGCCTACGCCGCATTTCTCACCCAAAGCCAGCTGATGCAAAAGTTTGGGCGGCTGCGCACCTTTTATGGCAGCGTGTGGCCCGATGCCCTGCCGTACCGTGTGCTGCTCAGCCCGCAGCTCGACGTGAAACAGGGCTTCGGGGGCCTGATTTTCACCAACCACGCCACCGCCACCAGCAACCTGGTGCTGCTCGACTGCCACCCCGAGTCGCGCACGTTCGTGGATGGCACGGCCGTGGTGTTTCACGAAATGAGCCACTCGCTCTCGGCGCAGCAGCGGCTGGCCTTGCAGCAGCAGCTCGAAGGCTGGTATCTGCACCACCCTTCGCCCAACGGCCGCTACGCCTACAACCTCATGGAAGAAGCCCTGGCCACGGTGGCCGGCGAGTGGATTTACGCCCAGCAAAAGGGCCGGCCCGAAAGCGGCGAGTGGTACTTCGACGACTACATCAACCGCTACGCCAAAGCCCTCTACCCCCTGATGACGGGCTACGTAGAGCGCGGCCAGACCATCGACAGCGCCTTCGTCAACCAGGCCGTCGGCCTCTTCGACCAAACGTTTCCGCAGGCCGCCACCAGCTACGTGAATCTGTTTCGCAACGTGCTGTACTGGACCAATGCCGACGACTTCCAGGCCACCGTGCAGCCGTTCCGCGACCAGTTCCGCAGCACGTTCACCTATTCCGCCACGCCCATCTTCAACTCGACGAAAGCCCTGGGCCGCGCCCAAAGCGGCGAGGTGCTGCCCGTCATCCTCGTCACCCGCGAGCACGCCGCCACCCTGCGCTACCTGCGCGAAAACCTGCCCGCCCTGCGCAAACCGCGCCTGCGCCCCGAACAGGCTTTCCTGCTCACTGCCACCGGCCCCAATGGTCCGCTCATCCTCGTCAATGCCCACGACCCGGCCCAGCTCGCCACCGCCGCCAAGCTGCTGGCAGAACAGGCCCACCTGAACCCGAAGCAGCCGCTGGTGCTGCTGAAGTAATGCTCTCCGCGCCAACCTTACCCCCTCACCCCCTCTCCAAAAAAGAGGGGGCACCGCTCTTGGACAGGGGAAAAAAAAGAAGAGCCTAGCGCGTTGCGGTGGGCTCTTCTGTTAAAAGTGTTTTTGTTGGGGGCATCTCCGGTGCCCCCTCTTTTTTGGAGAGGGGGTCAGGGGGTGAGGCTGGCGACGTGAGGGTAGCCGCGTTACCGCCCGCTCTTCTCGCGGGTAGCTTTGAACTCCGAGCCCTCTTTCCACTGCGGGAAGGTGGTTTGGGCCGCCAGTTTCTGGCCCACCCGAAACATGAGGCGGGCATCTTCGGCCGCGCCGCGCAGGTCCCAGGCGGGGTCGTACTGGTCAGCGGGCTGGTGATAGGCCTTCTCCTCGAAGTCCTTGCGCTGCTGTTCAGCAAAGGCTTTGCCGTGCAGGCGGCTCTCGAACTGCCCGCTGGCGTAGAGCGCCGGAATGCCTACTTTGGCAAAGCTAAAATGGTCGGAACGGTAGAAACTACCCGTTTCGGGGTGCTGGAAGGGGATGACGTAGCGGTTCTGCTCCTTGGCCGCGGCGCGGGCGTAATCATCCAGCTCCGATTGCCCGTAGCCCACAATGGTCACGTCGCGCATCGGCCCGAAGGCCAGTAGCTCATCCATGTTGATATCGGCCACCGTGCTGGCCACCGGAAACAACGGGTGCTGGGCGTAGTAGTCCGAGCCCAGCAAGCCCTGTTCCTCGCCGGTCACGGCCAGAAATATGATGCTGCGCTGGGGCTGCTCCTTAGCCTGCTTGAAGGCCGTGGCAATGGCCAGCAGGCCGGCGCAGCCGCTGGCGTTGTCGAGCGCACCGTTGTAAATCGAGTCGCCCGCCACGGCCTTACCGATGCCCAGGTGGTCCCAGTGCGCCGAGTAAATAAGGTATTCCTTCGGGCGGGTGGTACCGGGCAGCACGGCCACCACGTTTTTCGAGGTTTTACGCGTGATTTTGTTGTGGATGGTCGTGCTGATGGTCAGCCCCAGTGCCTTGCCCCGGAAGCCCTTTTTGTTGGCCGCGGCGTAGGCTTCATCGTAGTTCTGGCCGGCAGCGGCGAAGAGGCGCTTGGCTGCGTCGAGGGTCATCCAGCCTTCCAGGGCCACTTTGCTGGCGCCCTTGTCGGTCGTTTGGGGGTGCAGCTTGGCCCCGCCGTTGCTGCTTTGCACCACCGTCCAGGGGTAGGAGGCGGGCTTGGTGTCGTGGATGATGAGCAGGCCGGTAGCCCCGTGGCGGGCGGCCTCTTCGTACTTGTAGCCCCAGCGGCCGTAGTACGTCATGGCGTTGCCCTTGAACATCGTGGTGTCGTTGCCCGCATTGCCGGGGTCGTTGATGAGCACCACCACGGTTTTGCCCTTCACGTCGAGGCCAGCGTAGTCGTCCCAGCCGTATTCGGGGGCCGTTACGCCGTAGCCGGCAAACACCAGCGGCGAGCTTTTGATGGTTACCACTGGCTGCTCGTGCTCGCTCAAAAACATGAAATCCTGCCGGTACTTCAGCGCCAGCGTTTTGCCGTTGCCCGCCACGGTCGCCACCGAATCGGGCGTGCCCACGATTTCCACCAGCGGCACCGCCTGGAAATAGCTGCCCCCCGGCCCCGGCTGCAAGCCCAGCTTCTTGAATTCTGCCGCCAGGTAAGCCGTGGCCTTTTCCTCGCCCACCGTAAACGGCCGCCGGCCCTGAAATTCATCCGAAGCCAGCACCTTGATGTGCCGGGCCAGCAGCGCGGGCGTGATGCCGTCGTTCGGGGCGGCCACGCTGGCCGTGTCGCCGGGGGCAGTTTCGTTTTTGATAACAGTCGTGGATTTCTCCGACGACGAGGTTTGGCCCTGGCAGCCCGCCAGCAGCAGGCCCGCGGCGGCCGGTACCAGCCAGCCGCGCAAATTGGTTAATAGCATTGGTACAGAGCGTTGGCCCCGGCCGCGCTACCGGGACTGCCTACAGCCGGGCAAAATGCTCGGCCGCAATCCGCGCGCCTTCATCGGTGCAGATACCGCGAATGTAATACAAGAAGATGCTGCGGAACACCTCGGCCGGGCTGAACCGCTCGGGCGGAAAAATCTGGGGGTTGAGCATCATGTTCAGCTGCTCCAGAATAATCTTGGTCACCAGCTGTATGTTGATGTCGGAGCGGAACAGCTTGGCCCGAATGCCGTCATTCAGCAGCTGCTGCAGTTGTGGGGCCGAATACGTGCCCAGGTGGTCGAGCACGGCTTCCCAGGTTTGCGGGTAGCCCGCTTGCATTTCGCTGTAGAAGGTAGCGGGCATCTTCAGCAAATCGCGCAGGCCCAGGCGCAACAGCCCGTAGAGCCGCTCGACAGCCGTCGGAAACTCGGCGTACATGTCAACGTGCTCCCGTTTCTGCCGTTCGATGTCGGCCAGCATGGCGTGGTGCACCAGCAGCTCCCGGCTCGGAAACTGGGCCAGCAGGGCGGGCTCGGTGGTGCCCAGGGCCGCCGCCAGCCCCGAATTGGACGCGCCGGCCAGGCTGTGGTTGAAAAAAACGGGCATGGCGGCCTCAAGCGAAGTGGCCGGAAGGGTAGCGTTGGTCATAGCAAGGAAAAACCGGGAGAGAGAAATACGGCGTATGGCTGCCGGACAACTTTGGCGCGGCCGTAGTTCAATGCCCCGGCTTATTTCAGCGTGCCCAGCAAAAAGAAAAACAGCAGCTGCGTGAGGTACACCAGCGGCACCAGCGGGTTGCGCTTGGCAAACGTAGTGCGGTTGAACAGCATTTGCAGAAGGCAGGCGAAAATAAACCAGTCGCGGAAATTCTGGGCCGGAATCACGTTCGCCGTCCAGTGCCAGAAATCGAAGCGGCCGGCCACGGGCTCCATGCAGGCATCGAAGCCCACCATCAGCATGGCCGCAATCAGAATGCGGGCCAGCTCGCCCATCGGCACGTAGCGCACCAGCATGCCGGCCAGGTACGTCGTCACCACCCAGTTCAGGCCAATCATCGGCGGCACCCCGCTGAAGGGCTGTTGGTCGAAGAGCTTAAAGCCCAGCGTGTCGCCGTAGGTGTAGTGCCCGAACAGCTTGCCCGTGTTCACCCCCACAAACTCGGCCGCAAAGCCCAGTAGCACCACCGTGACGCAAAAGCCCCAGAAGCTGGCATCGCGCCCCTCCTGAAACCACAGCAGCAGCAGCGCTGTGAGCCCAAGCGTGAGCGGCGTAAAGCGCAGGTAAAAGCCCGGGTCGTTGGAAAAAGCCAGCCCCACGAAGCCCGTGAGATGAAACAGCAATACCAGCCCCTGGGCCACGCGCAGCCGGCGGGTACTGGCAGCCGCAAGCGGCTCGGTGTAATCAAGCATATAAAGGGATGAAGCCCGAACGTAACTATTCGTCATCTGGAGCGCAGCCAAAGGCCTTGTCCTGCTTGGGCTGTTAGCGAGTTATGACTAATCTTTCAAGCGTGATAAGGGCCTTCGCTGCACTCAGGATGACAAATAACTATAACTCACGCATCATTGATAAGGGACGAAACGATTTTGGCCGATAGTAGGCACAGCGGAATTCCGCCGCCCGGGTGCACCGAGCCACCGCAAAAGTACAGCCCATCGAGCCGCCCCGAAAAATTCGGGTGCCGCAAAAAAGCCGCCAGTGCGTTGTTGCTGGAGCTGCCGTAGAGCGCCCCGCCAAACGACGAGGTATCGGCCGCGATGCCGGGCGGGGTCCACACTTTTTCGGTGGTAATCAGCGGCTCAATGTCGGTGCCCAGGGCCTGATGCAGCTTGCGCAGCACGGCGGCGCGGGTTTGCGCGGTGAGGACGGCCCAGTCCTGGCCCTGGTCGTGGGGCACGTTGACCATCACAAACCAGTTTTCGTGGCCGGCGGGGGCGTCGGTGGGGGTTTTTTTGGCGGTGATGTTCACGTACACCGTCACGTCGTCGGCCACGGTCTGCTGCTGGAAAATAGCGTCGAACTCGGCCTGGTAATCTTCCGAAAAAAAGATGTTGTGCAGGCCCAACTCGGGAAAAGTGCGGGTGATGCCCCAGTAAAAAAGGAGGGCCGAGGAGGAGCGGGGCTGGCCGAGGGTGCGCTCGGGGGCGGGCTCGCGGGGCAGCAGGCGGCGGTAGGTGGGCACCACGTCCATGTTGCTCACCACCAGGCCAAAGTCGTACACATCCTGGGCCGTGCGCAGGCCCGTCACGCGCCCGTCGGCCACGATGATTTCCTCCACCGGCTCATTGTAGCGAAATTTCACCCCAAATTCTTCGGCCAGTCGGTGCAGGCTTTCGGCAATGGCATAAATACCGCCCTCGGGGTAAAACGCCCCAATGCCGTGCTCCAGGTGCGGAATCATGCTCAGCGTGGCCGGGGCCTGGTAAGGGTCCGAGCCGTTGTAGGTAGCGTAGCGGTCGAAGAGCTGCACCAGGCGCGGGTCGTCGCCAAAGGCTTTTTCGTGGCGCTGGTGCATCGTGCCCAACAGGCCCAGCTGCGGCAGGGCGGCCACGGCCTTCAGCGTTTCGGGGCTGAAATAGGTGCCGGCTTTGTGTAGGGATTTGTGCAGGAAGGTGCCCGCCGTGGCGTCGTACGCTTTCCCGGCGCGGCCCAGAAACTGCGTCACGTCGGCCGCCGGCGTGCCCAGTTTGGCTTCTACTTCGGCCGCGAACTTTGCCGCATCGGCCCAGGCCGTGAGGCGGGTGCCATCGGCAAAAAAGTAGTTTGTGATGGGGTCGAGCCGCTCGTAGCGGAAGTAGTCGGCCGGGGTGCGGTGAGCCAGGCGGAACACGTCGTCCACCAGTT
>JALYUH010000158.1 GCA_030853985.1 Bacteroidota bacterium
GGTCAGCTCCGGCGTATCCAGGTGCTCTTTCATGTCCGACACCACAATTTCTTCGCCCGCCCGCAGGCCGCCCGTAATCTGCACGAAGTCGAAATTGCTGTCGCCGAAGCGCACGGTACGGCGCACCACGCGCCCGTCATTCGTGAGCACGAATACCGGCTGCTCCTTACCGCCCTGGTAAAACGGGCCGTTTTTCACGCGCAGCACACCGTGGTGAGCGCGGGTTATCACAAACACGTCGGCCCGCAGGTTGGGCCGTAGCGCCGGGTGGTGCGGGTTGTCAAGCTGCGCATAGAACGTCACCACGCCTTTCTCCACGCTCGGGCTGATGCTGGCCACCGTGCCGCGCAGGTCGGTCTCGTTGATGCGGACCTTCACCGGGTCGCCCTGGTGCAGGGCGTCGGCGTAGCTGTCCGAAATCGTGGCCCGCACTCGGAAACTGCTCAAATCGGCCACCCGGGCCAGGGCGTCGCCGGCCTGCACGGTGGTGCCCAGGTTGTCGTTCACCCAGGTCAGCACGCCCGGCTGCTGGCTGCTGATGTCGGCCTGCCGGAGCTTGCCGGCCAGCTCCGCAATGCTGCGCTGCTGCATCGACACGGTATAGCCTAGCTCGCGCACATCGGCCGCGTTCGAGCGCTGCTGGGTCTGCATCTGGCGCGTCAGTCGAGCGGCTTCGAGTTGGGCCACGGTCAGGTTCAGCTCGGCCTGCCGTACGTTCTCAGCCGTACCGCCGCCAATTTTCAACAGCTGCTGCTCGTCGCGGAGCGCCGACTGCAGGCTGCGCACTTTCACGGCCTGCACCTGCGCCAAGGCGCGCAAATCGGTCAGGCTGCGCTCCAGCGTCAGCTGCAGTTGCGAGTTCTTATTCTGGTTGCGCAGCTGCTCATCATCGAGCTTGGCCAGGTTGGAGTTGGCTAGCTCCTTATCGAGCTCCAGAATGGTTTCACCGGGCCGCACCTGCGCTCCCACCGCCATCGCCACCCGCCGGATGGTGCTCTGAATTGGGCTGGTCAGCACCGCCTCGCGGCCCGGAATCACCGTCCCGGCCGCCGTCAGCGACGCTTCCACCTCGCCGGTTTCCACTTGGGCGGTCAAAATATCGCCGCGCCGCAGGCTGGGTTTCAGCACCGTACGGAAGGCCAGCACCGCGCCCAGTGCCAGCAATACCGCCCCGGCTACCACGAGCCAGCGGCGGCGCTTGCGTTGGGTTTGAATTGAATTGGCAATGGCTCTGTCCATTTTCGTGCAGCAAAAGGGGAGGTTTCCCTATCAGTTGCCAAGTGCCGTGCCATTTCTGTAATCAGTTGATTTTGTGTTTTTTATCGACTATTTCAACTTGATGCTCAATAAAAAAGGTGTCCATTTCTGAACACCGCTGCCTAAACCGGACAGTCCGAACGAGGTAAAGACGCAATAGTTGGAGTCTCGTCGTTGCTGATGTTGTTTGGTCGGCGCGGTGACGCGCGATTCCGGACGTTCAACGACAAGACTCCAACTATTGCGGCTCTACCTCGGCTACATTGATTACAAAACTGCCATGGCCACTGATGTTCAACGCCGAGACGCGAACATGCGCCGCTACGCCAGCACCTGGTACACCACGAACGCCGCCGCGTAGGCCAGCCCCGTCATGTACACGAGTTGGGCCAGCGGCCATTTCCAGCTCTTGGTTTCGCGGTACGTTACGGCAAGCGTGCTCATGCACTGCATGGCAAACACGTAGAACACCAGGAGCGAAAAGCCCCGCGCCGGGTTGAAAAACGGCTGTCCGGCCGCGTCCTTTTCGGCGGCCAGCTTCTGCTGCAGCGTGCCCATGTCGGCATCCTGCCCCACGCTGTAGATGGTCGAAATGGTGCCCACAAACACCTCCCGCGCCGCAAACGAGGTGAGCAGCGCGATACCGATTTTCCAGTCGTAGCCCAGCGGCCGGATGGCCGGCTCGATGAGGTGGCCAAACTTGCCGGCGTAAGAGGTTTCGAGGCGGGCCGAAGCAATCTGACGTTTCTCGTTCTCGATAAATTCGGGGTGGCCAATATCTTCATGATAACCCGCTGCCATATCCCGGTTAAACTTCACTTGCTGCTGTTGCCGCACTTGCTTCTCGGCCAGGTCCTGGCTGTTGCCCGGCCCGTAGCTGGCCAGCACCCACAGCAGCACCGAAATGGCCATAATTACCCGGCCCGCCTGCAACACGAAGGCCCGCACCTTCTGATAGATGGTGAGGGCCACGTTCTTCCAGCGCGGCCACTGATACACCGGAAACTCCATGATGAAATAGCTCCGCTCCCGCGCCTTCAGCAGCTTTTTCAAGGCCCAGGCCGACCCCAGCGCCGAGAACAGCCCGAGCAGGTACAGCGACATCAGCGCCACGCCGCGCAGGTTGAACAGGCCCCACGCGGCGCGGTCGGGCACAACCAGCGCCACCAGCACCGTGTACACCGGAATGCGCGCCGAGCACGACATGAGCGGGGTCACGAAAATCGTAATCATCCGGTCCTTCCAGCTCTCAATCGTGCGGGCTCCCATGATGGCCGGCACCGCGCAGGCCAGGCCCGAAATCAACGGCACCACACTCTTGCCGCTCAGCCCGAAGGGCCGCATCAGCTTGTCCATCAGGAAGGTAACGCGGGCCATGTAGCCCGTTTCCTCCAGCACTGCCAGGAAGCCAAACAGCAGCGCAATCTGCGGAATGAACACCAGCACGCCGCCCAGCCCGGCCAGCACGCCCTCCGTGAGCAGCCGCACCAGCGGCCCCGAAAAATTGTGCTGAATCAGCGCGCTCAGCCCCGAAATGCCTTGGTCAATCCAGTCCATCGGGTACTGGGCCCAGGCAAAAATGGCCTGAAACAGCAGAAACAAAATGGCCAGAAAAATTGCGTAGCCGCCCACCCGGTGCGTCAGTACCTTGTCGATGCGGTTGCTGACGGGCTCGCGCTTTTCCGTGCGTACCACCGTCACCGTTTCCAGCAATATCTCGTTGATGCGTCCGTAGCGCCCGATGGTTTCGGCCGCCTGCGCGGCAGTGGCATCAAACCCGGCCTGCTGCGTCAACTCTTGAATGTGCGTCTTTTCCTCGGCGCTTAGAAAGCTAATCTGGCGGTACTGCTGGGCGTAGTGCAGCGCCAGATAGTCGTTGTGCAGGCCAAATTTTTCCCGAAGCTGATGCACCAGTGGCAGTAGCGGCGCATCGGGTTCCCAAAAGCGCACCGGCGGTTTGTCCAGCCGCTGCGCCATCACAATCTTGAGGGCCGCCACGCCAATGCCCTTCCGGGCGTTCATCGGGATGATGGGCACGCCCAGCTCGCGCTCCAGCGCCGGCAAATCGATGTTTACGCCGTGGCGCTCGGCCACGTCCATCATGTTGAGGGCCAGCACCGCCGGCAAGCCCAGGTCGCCGAGCTGGGTGAACAGCAGCAGGCTGCGGCGCAGGTTGTTGGCATCCACCGTCACCACCACGAAATCGGGATAGTTATCGGCGGCTTTATCGTAGAGCAGGTCGGTTATCACCTTCTCGTCCAGGCTCTTGGGGTAGAGCGAGTAAGTGCCCGGCAGGTCAATAATCTCGGCCCGCTGGGTGGCCGTGAGCTGGGCCACGCCGGTCTTGCGGTCCACCGTCACGCCGGGAAAGTTGCCGACTTTCTGGTTGAGGCCGGTGAGCTGGTTGAACAGCGAGGTTTTGCCGCTGTTGGGGTTGCCGATGAGGGCAATGCGCAGGGGCCGGGAGTCGGCCGGAAGGCCGGCGACCTTTGCGGGAGCCGGGTTGCCTGCAATTGCCGCCATGCGCTACTCTTTCAGTAAAATGGTGGCCGCCTCGCTGGCCCGCACCGAAAGCGTGTATTCCTGGTCGCCCAGCACCAGCATCAGCGGGTCGCCGAGGGGCGCGCGGCCGCTCAAACGCACCTGCACGCCGGGCACGCAGCCCATTTCCAGCAGCTTCAGGGCCATTTCGGGGTCTTCGAGGCAGCACACGGTGCCCGTTTCGCCCACCCGCAGGTCGCGCACGGTGCGCCGGGCAGTGCCAACTGAAACGGAAGGAGGGGTGCGCCGAAAAAATGCCACGGTCAAAAGGCGGGAAGCTTATTTAGAAAGAATACAAACAAAGGTACACCGACATTTTCTTACCGGCTCCGCAATTTTTTTTATCCTTTAATAATTTGATTTCAAGCAATTCACCCATCTTTGCAGAATCCTAAAACGCTCCTTCTTTGATTGCGGTCAAAAAAACGACTAACTTTCAATCCTTAATTGTAATTTTGTCCGAAATATTCGATAAAATATGTACGCAAGACTACTTTTCATAGCATTATTTTTAGTCAGCATTGTTCCTCTCAGTCAGGCGCAAAAGGTCGAGATAAAGGGCATTATTATCGACAAGGATACCAAAGAGCCTTTGCCGTTCACTTCCATCGGGCTTAAAAATGAACAAATTGGCGCGCTCAGCAACGAGCACGGCCAGTTCGTGGTACCGGCGCCCCTACAGAACACCGCCGACTCGCTGGTGGTGGTAGCGCTGGGCTACGGCCGCCGCGCCGTGCTCGTGAAGCGGGGCGTGGCCGTGGCCAGCCTCACCATCGAGCTGCCCAAGCGCGCCGTGGCCCTGAGCAACGTTACCGTGAAAGCCGGCAAGGTAAAAAACCTGGGCCTGGGCTCGCGCGCCGACGACCCAGGCGAAGGCATGATTCAGGGCCTGCCGGGCAGCCAATACGCTTTTTTCGTGAAAAACGAGAAGAAGAAGCGCCTCGGTAACGTGCGCACGGTATCGTTCTACATCGGCGAAAACGGCTTTCCGCGCGAGCCGTTCCGCGTGCGCATCTACAAGGCCGACGGCAACTACAACGCCCCCAACACCGATTTGCTCAATGAGAACGTGGTGGTTTCGGCCCCGCAGGGCGGCCAGTGGTACACCGTCGATTTGACGCCCTACAACATCATCGCCCCGGAAGAAGGTTTCTTCGTGGCTATGGAATGGGTGGTGAGCGGCGACCAGTTCTTCACCACCAACTTCATGGACGACTATACGCCCTACGGCCAGATTATGCGCCCCACTTACGAGTTCAAGGAAAGCCGCACCTGGAACTACACCATGGGCAAGGGCTGGAGCCTTATCACCGCCTCCAACGGCCAGGGCCTGCGCTACAACGCCATGATTCGGGCCGAAGTGGACATGATTAAGTAAAGCCCACAGCTGCGGCAAATAAGGCAACTAAAAAGGGCCCTGCTGCAAGC
>JALYUH010000184.1 GCA_030853985.1 Bacteroidota bacterium
CGCCCAACCTCGCCGCTTGCGCCCTGCACCCCGCACTGGCCGTGGAGGCGCGCCTGCCCCACGGCCCCACCCACGCCGGCGCAGCCACCGTGGAAGAAGTGAGCCGCCCCGACGATGTGGCCGGCCCCGCCCGCGGCCTGCTGCTCGACCTCGGCCCCATTGCGCAGCTGCCGGCGGGCACCACCATCTGGCGGATGATGCCAGAACCGACCGTGCGGTGAGTAGCGGCTCACCCCTTTTACGGTGGCGGGGCAACCGTCCGCCGAGCAATCGCCGCCGTTCGCTTTGCAGCGACCTTGGAAGCAGGCTGAGGTTTAAAATCACCGGTAATATTATTTTTAATAAAATGGCACGGAACTAGTTAAAGCGGATGGCGCTTTGCGTAAATTGCCGGACATTCCCTATTTCCTACTGGCATTTGGTTCTTTTATACAACGTAAGGCAACGTATGAAATTTCTTGCTCCGCTGCTCCTGGTATGCCTGTTTGCGCTACCCGCCGCCGCCCAGCGTATCGTAATCAGTGGCCAGGTAGTGGAAGCGGCCAATGGCGAGCCGGTGCCATTCGCCTCCATCTTCGTACCGCGCACCAGCTTCGGCGTCACGGCCGATGTAGACGGCAAGTTTAAGCTGACCGTAACGGGCACGCCCGATTCCCTGGCAGTTTCGGCCATTGGCTTTGCTACGCAGCGCCGCAAGCTCAGCGACGCGGCCGCGCAATCGGTACTGTTTCGGATGAAAACCGGGGGGGTGACGTTGGGCGAAGTATTCGTGAGCTCGCGCCAGCCCGAAAACCCGGCCTTCCGCATTCTGCGCGAGGTGCAGCGCCACAAGCCCCAAAACGAGCGCACCACCCTGAAAGCCGCCGAGTACGACTCGTATAACCGCATTGAAACCAGCTTGGTAGACCTGCCCGCGTCCCTCAACAACCGCAAGGCCATCCGCGACATTCGGGCGCTGGCCGTGCGCCAGGGGGCTAATGCCGTGGGCGATGCCGATGCGCCGCTGCCAATATTTGCTTCCGAAGTAGGCTCGCGGGTGTACCAGCGCAACAGCCCGCTGCGCCGCCGCGAAGACCTGCTGCATAAGCAGATGCGCGGCGTAGGCCCGCGCGAGGGCTCGGTGCTGAGCCAGATGCTGGGCTCCAACTTCCAGAACTTCGACTTTTACCCCAACTGGCAGAACGTGCTGGGCAAGGACTTTATCTCGCCCATTGCCGAGGGCGGGCGCGGCACCTACGACTACGAGCTGCAGGATTCGGTATTCGTGGGCAAAGACTTTTGCTACCGCATTGCCGTTACGCCCAAGCGCAGCCACGATTTGGCCTTCAAGGGCACCATCTGGATTACGCAGGAGGGCTACGCCTTGCGCCGCCTCGATTTGGTGGCCAGCCCCGAGGCTAACATCAACTTCGTGAACGACTTGCGGGTGGCCCAGGAGCTGACCTCGCCCACCGACGGCCCCGGCCTGCCGGCGCGCACCAAGCTGCTCATCAGCGTGCGGCCCTCGGCCAAGCAGGCGGCCATGCTCATCCGCTACACCACGGTGAGCAGCAACTTCGTGCGCAACATGCTGCACGAGGAATCCGGTTTCTACGACCAGCCCATCGTCTCGTCGCTAATGGAACCTACGGTTGAAAGCCCGGTGGGGGGCCTGCTCGCCGGGCTGCCCCAAGGCGGGGCCGGCGGCTACTTCGACACTCACCGCCCCGACACGCTGAGCCTGAGCGAGCGCCAGACGTTTGCCGTGCTCGACTCGGCCAAGCAGCTGCCTTCGGTGCGCAACGTACTCGACTGGGTCGACCTGCTCGTGAACGGCTACAAGCGGGTGGGCAAGTTCGATTTCGGGCCGATTTCGACCATCTACGCGCACAACGACTTCGAAGGCGACCGCATCCGGTTCGGCTTCCGGACCACGCCACTCATCAGCCGCGACTGGCTGACGCAGGCTTACGTGGCCTATGGCACCCTCGACGGCCGCTTTAAGTACGGCATCCGCGAGAGCTTCATTGCCGAGCGCCGCCACTGGACGGTGTTCTCGGCCGAGTTTAAGCACGACGTGGAGCAGGCGGCCTTGCTCGACAACGACTTCCTCGACAACAACAGCCTGTTTTCGGCGGCTTCGCGCTGGGGCCGGTTCCGGCAGGGCCGCCCGGTGCTGCGCGACCTGGCCTCCATCAGCGTGCAGCGCGACCTGTTCCACGGCTTCACCGAAACCCTGACAGCGCGCTACCAGAACATCGAGCCGCTGTTCGACGTCCGCATTCGCAACAATCCGCCGCCCGGCGGCGGGGGCACGCCGGCCCCCGACGCGCCTTCTTCCAACATCCTGCATCTGAGCGAGCTGGTGATGGAGTCGCGCTACGCCCCCGACGAAACCCTGGTGCAAAGCGAGAACCGCCGCCGCGCCGTGGGCCTCAAGCGCCTGCCCGTGTTTGGCGTGCGCTACACGCTGGGTGCCATCGACTGGAACCGGGGCGATTTTATGTACCACAAGTTCAACCTCTCGGTTTCGCACAGCGTGTCGGTGGGCTATTTTGGCCGGCTCAACTACCGCGTCGAGGGCAACTACATTCCCACGGCCCTGCCCTATTTCATCCTGAAAACCCCGCTCGGCAATCAGACCCCATTCTATAACGCCAACGCCTTCAACCTGATGAACTACTTCGAGTTCATCACCGACCGCTCGGCTTCATTACGCCTCGACCAGCACTTCGAGGGCCTGCTGCTGAACGCCATCCCCGGCATCCGCACGCTCAACTGGCGACTGGTAGGCACGGCCAACGTGCTCTACGGTGCCTTGTCGGAGCGCGCCCGCCGGGCCAACAACAACTCTTCGGACCTGCCCGGCACCATCTCGCAGCCCTACGTGGAGGCGGGCTACGGCATCGAGAACATCTTTAAATTTATGCGGGTCGATTTCATCCACCGCCTCACCTACCGCAACGTACCGGATACGCACAACTTCGGCGTGAAATTCAGCGCCCAGTTCCGGCTCTAGCTTGCGCAATGCCGTTTCAAAAGTCCGCCCGGCCGCTTGGCTGAGCGGACTTTTGTATTTTAGGGGTCGTATGTGGCTATTCACTCAGCTACCCGCTACCCGCCGGCCGGCTGCTCTTCAGCAGTTCTGGGCGCGGGCCTGGCTGCTCGGGCTGCTGCTGGTGCTGCTGGCCACGCCCGCCCGCGCCGCCCTACCCGAAGACACGCTGGCCGTGCACCCAAACCGGGCCGAGGTTTATCTCGATGCCAACTATTACAGCCTGCTGGAAGACCCCACCGGGCACCTCACCCTGGCCGACGTACAAGGCCCGGCCTGGGCCAGCCGGTTTCGGCGCGTGCGCGGCTCGGGGCAGCCGGCCAACATTCGCCATCCGCGCAGCACCTACTGGCTGCGCCTGATGGTGCGCCACGCCCCCATCGAGACCGACGCCTGGTACCTGGAGCTGTACGACTCGCACATTGGCCAGGCCGTTTTTTACCGCCCTCGCCCCGGCAGTGCCACCGCATACGACAGCGTGGCCACTGAGGCCACCCGCTCGTTTGCCACCCGGCCAGATGACCCAGCTGGCAAATACGACCATCAACCCTACCGGGGTGCAGAAGGACGTGGCCCTGGACTCGGTTAAGTTAGCGACCCTGATACGGAATTTTCATATTGGCTCGTTCCTGAACGGCGAAGCGGTGCCGGCAACCCAGTGGGTGCATTACTCGGCCGCGTTGCAGCGCATCAGCATGCGCGCGTCGCGGCTGCACATCCCCATCATCTACGGCATCGACCACCTGCACGGGGCCAGCTACGTGAGCGGTACGGCCATCTCCCCGCACAACATTAATCTCGGGGCTACTTCCAACCCCGAGCTAGCCCGCCAAACGGCCCGCGCCACCGTACTGGAGTCGGCCGACCTGAGCGACTTCGGAGCGGGCTTCGAACAGCGCGGTGCCCAGTATAAGAGTTCGATGCCGACGGAGTTTGGCAAGGGCCTGAGCTACACCACCTTCGCCTACTCGGGCCTGGCCCTGAGCTACTCGGTGCTGACCGGTCCTACGGCCCGCTTGCGCGCCACGGTGCGCGTGGCCAACACCGGCTCCCGCGCCGGCCAGGAGGCCGTGTTGTGGTTTCTGACCGATGAGGTGGGCCGCATTGCGCGGCCGGTGCGCCAGCTGCACCACTTCGAAAAACAAGCTTTGGCCGCCGGCCAGTTTTACCTTGCCTCAAAGCCCCCGCCGGATTCGGCGGGGGCTTAGTTTTGCATGCTGCTGTAGGGGCGGGGCGTATCCGGCAGGGCTGGTCGCTTTGCCTGCATCCAACGCCGCTAACCACCGTTTGCGCCTAGCTTTGCGCGCTCCAATTTTATCATCTCCCAAACTACCTCACTATGCGCCAAAACCTTGTTGCCGGCAACTGGAAAATGAACCTTACCTACCCCGAGGGCCAGGCTTTGGTAACCGAAATCGCCACCCTGGCCGGCCCGGCCGTGGCCGCGCCCGGCGCGCCCGTGGTGGTGCTGTGCGTGCCCTTCCCCTACCTGGCGGGCATTAAGCCCCACCTGCCCGCCGGCTCGGGCTTTCACCTCGGTGCGCAGAACTGCCACCAGAAGGAAAGCGGCGCGTTCACCGGCGAGGTGTCGGCGAGGATGCTGGCTTCGGTGGGCTGCGAATACGTGATTCTGGGCCACTCGGAGCGCCGCCAGTACTTTGGCGAAACCGACGACCTGCTGGCCCAGAAGCTGAAAGCCGCGCTGGCCGCCGGCCTCAAGCCCATCTTCTGCGTGGGCGAGTCGCTGGAAACCCGCGAGGCCGACGAGACTTTTGACTACCTCGGCAAGCAGTTGGCCGATGGCCTGTTCCACCTCAGCAACGAGGAATTTGCGCAGGTGGTGGTGGCCTATGAGCCCATCTGGGCCATTGGCACGGGCCGCACCGCTACCAGCGCCCAGGCGCAGGAGGTGCACGCCTTCATCCGCGAGCGCATTGCCCGCGCCTACGACGCCGAAGCCGCCCTGAACACCACCATTCTCTACGGTGGCTCGGCCAATGCCCAGAACGCCAAAGAGTTGTTTGCCCAACCCGACGTGGACGGCGGCCTCATCGGCGGCGCGTCGCTGAAAGCGGCCGACTTCACCACGATTATCGAGGCGTTTTAGTAGCGCGAACTTTGTAGTTCGCGTCCCCGCGCCGTTTGCATCGCAACGATTGTCGCCACCAGACGCGAACCACAAAGTTCGCGTTACTGTCTACCGTGCTTTAGCCCCATACGCATGCTCTCTTTCCTTCTCACCTTCCTGCTGGCCTTCGCGCCCGCCAAAAGCCCCGCCGCCGGCCCGCTCGAGCCGTGCAAAATCTTCGGCTCGGTGTATCTCGAAACCGACCCGGCCCGGCGCGGCTACTGCTTCGGCACGGTGTACGTGGAGCCGGAGGAGGCCTTTGCCGACCTGCTGGTGTTTAAGGAGCAGAACAAGCTGTTTGCCGACAAGCCCGGCCTGTGGGCCGATGCCCCCGCCCGCGACTTCGCCGACTACGTGCTGCTGGTGGTGACGGACCGCAGCCGGGCCGATTTCAGCATGCACTACACCACGGTGCGCTCGTTTGCCGGCTGCCGGCAGTAGCTGGTTTTTCTGAAGGTCGGGTGCGGGGCCTGCCCCCGCCCGTCGTTGAATGGTTCAGAAACGAGCCATTCATCGACGGGCGGGGGCAAGCCCCGCACCCGACTTATGTGTAATGAGTTAGTCATGGCCGCGATTAAATTCCTACCCCACGCGAGATGCCTCGGCTACGCTCGGCATACCGTTCTACTTTTACCTTTCTCTTTGATTCCTTCCGCCTTTCCATGGAATTAACGCTACAAAACCTCACCAAAACCTTCGGGCCAAAAACCGTGCTGCGCG
>JALYUH010000186.1 GCA_030853985.1 Bacteroidota bacterium
CTTCCTCAAAGGCAGCAATAAAATTGCCAGCACCGATGCCAACGGCAACTACACCATTGAGGTGCCCGCCAGCAGCGACAACGTGCTCACCTACGGCTACGGCGGCTACGACGATGAAACCGTAACCGCGCGCGGCAGCAAAGCCGTGAACGTAACCCTGACGCCGCACGCTAAAACCGGCCGCAAGCGCCGCTAAGCAGCGGATTGAGGTCATCGAACGTTCTCCTGGCCGGTGCAGGGGGGCCGCCTTCCCGGGTACGACCCCGTAGCTCCCCTGGCCGAAATAGCGGTAGATAAGCCGGCCTTGGTTGAAATCGGATAGACCGGTTTTTGCTGTTCGACCGCTTATTGCCTTGCCAGCGCAAAACCCTAAAAAAAGCCGGCCCTTCGTGCGAAGAGCCGGCTTTTTTAGGGTGAAAGGAAAGCCGCCTAGCTAGTTGCGCCCCCCATACGCTTGCCGAACAGGAAGTACACCGGCAGCCCCAACGCCACCAGGCCCAGGCCCCGGCGCGAGAACTCGGCCGTGTCGGGCGCTACGAGCAGGATGATGCAGAAAGCGCTGGCCAGCAGCACGTAGAGGCCCGGCAGCACCGGGTAGCCCCAGGCGCGGTAGGGGCGGGGCGCGTCGGGCCGGGTGCGGCGCAGCACGAAAATGCCGATGATGGTAACCACGTAGAACAGAATCACGGCAAACATCACGTAGTCAAGCAGCTGGCCGTAGCTACCGCTCAGGCATAGCAGGCAGGCCCACAGGCACTGGGCCCACAGGGCGCGGCCGGGCACATCGGCTTTGTTGAGGCGGGCAATGCTGGGGAAGAACAGGCCATCCTTGGCCATCGCAAAATAGGCGCGCGCGCCGCTGAGAATGATGCCGTTATTCGCCCCGAAGGTGCTGAGCATGATGAGCACGGCCATCACGTAAGCGCCGGCTTTGCCGAGCATCGACTCGGCTACGGCGGTGGCCACGCGGTCGTCGGTGGCGTACTGAATGCCACGGCCGGCCAGCGTGGTAGCCTCGGGCGAGCCGTGCAGCGGCAGCACCAGCAGGTACACCACGTTGATGAGGATGTAGAGGACTGTCACGATGGCCGTGCCGATGGCCATGCTGCGCACCAGCGTGCGCTCAGGGTTCTGAATTTCCTCGCCCGCGAAGCCAATGTTGTTCCACGAATCCGACGAGAAAAGCGAGCCCGACATGGCCATACCGATGGCAATAACCAGCGCGCCGCCGCTGATGGGCACCGGCGCGGCGCTCACACCCGGGGCCGGGTAGCGGGTGGCGGCCCACAAATCGTGAAAGTTGGCCGCGATGGCCTCGTGGTTGATGCCCAGCGCCACACCGAAAAGAATGAGCAGCGCCAGCGCAATAAGCTTGGTGCTGCCCAGCACGTTCTGAATGAGCTTGCCGGTGCGCACGCCCTGGGCATTGAGGGCCGTGATGGCGACGATGAGGGCAATGGCCAGCAGCTGCACACTGCTAAACTCGAAGCTGCCGGCGTGAAACAGCACGTTTTTCACGCTGAAGTAGGGTAGCAGCACGCCGGTGAATTTGGCAAAGGCCACGGCCACCGCCGCGATGACGCCGGTCTGAATGACCAGAAACAACGTCCAGCCATATAAAAAGGCCGTGAGGCGGCCAAAGGCTTCGCGCAGGTACACGTACTGTCCGCCCACTTTAGGGAACATGCTGGCCAACTCGCCGTAGCTGATGGCCCCGGCCATGGTGATGAAGCCGGTGAGCAGCCACACCACCAGCAGCCAGCCGGCGCTGCCCACCTGCCGGGCAATGTTGCCCGACACGATGAAGATGCCCGAGCCAATCATGCTGCCGGTAACGAGCATAATGGCATCGAAAAGATTGATAGCGCGCTTAAAATGCGGCTGGTCGGGTTGGAGTTCGGTCATAAGTACGGAGATATGAAGCCGGGAAGATAGAGGGTCCGGCCGGAAAGATTGGAAGCGGCTCAGGCGACTATTTTTGCGAAGCGCAGGCAACTGCTTAGCGGTCCGGGTGGTGCAACCTTTGAGTGACCGGGGCGGTCAGGCCAGCGCAGGCTAAATTCGGCCACTCTTAACGTCTTCGGTCTATGCTTTTTTTTCGCCGCTCACTTGTCCTTTTGTGCAGCCTTCCGTTGGCTGGCTGCACCAAGGAGCAGCCATTGTGCGGCTCCCCGGCTTTCATTAAGTTTGTTTCGTTTGAAATTCTGGATAATTCCACCGGCCAAGACTGGTTTGCGAAGCCCCGTCAGCTTCCCAGCGATTCGCTTCGGGTGCTGGCATCCGTCTTTGGCCCGGCCCAGCGGGCTATCCGGGTAGGCAATGCTTACCGGCTGGGACCTGTGCAGATTGCGGGCCGGCCCAGCCCGACGTTCTACCTGCGTTTCAGTGCCCAGGATGTGGATACGGTAGTGGCGCAGCTCCGGTACACCACCCTCACCGGTCCTGACCCGTGCGGCTACGGCCCCGCGCTGGAAGAAGTGGCCCTGACCTATAATGGCCGGCCCACCGGAACGTTTCGGGCCAGCGTGGCCACCGATTCGTTGAGCGAGTTTGACATGCCCCAGCGGGGCCGGGTGGTGAAGCTGCGCAAGCGCCCCTAAGCCTGCTAAAACTCGCTGCGGTCGTACCAGCTGCGCATGCGCCAGGGGTCGGTGCGGTGCTTGCGCACGAGTATCAGCCGGGCGGTGCCCGCACCCGAGAACCGCTCGTTGTCGCGCTGCTCGATGGTGAGCAGAAAGGAGCGCTCCACGGTGGCCAGCGTGTCGGAGGCAAGCGTGTCGGAGCTGGGCAGGTACTGCGTCCACTGCAAATTGGTGGAG
>JALYUH010000215.1 GCA_030853985.1 Bacteroidota bacterium
GTAGAGATGCTTCGACGAGCTCAGCATGACGGGCTGGATTTAATGTGCACGCTTCCCGCACTGGCTCAAAATATCTTGCCCGGGTTCAGAATCCCGTGCGGGTCGAACACCTGTTTGATGCCGCGCATCAGGTTCAGGTTGGCTTCCTTGAGGGCAATCCCGATGTAGCCTTTCTGCACCAGCCCAATGCCGTGCTCGCCCGAAATAGTGCCGCCGAGCCGCACGCAGAGCTCGAAGATTTCGGTGATTGGCTGGCGTAGGCCCACGTTCCACATCTCGTCGTCGAGGTCGCCGCGGATGATGTTGACGTGCAGGTTGCCATCGCCGGCGTGGCCGTAGCACACGGTTTTGAAGCCGTAGCGGGCTCCTATTTCCTTCACGCCGGCCAGCAGCGTGGGCAGCTCGGCGCGTGGCACCACGGTGTCCTCTTCCTTATACACGGAGTTATAACGCACCGAATTGCCGATGTTGCGGCGAATTTTCCAGAGGTCGTCCTTCTGGCCGGCGGTGTCGGCGAGCAGGATTTCGTCCACGTCATATTTTTCCAGCACGCCATACACCTGCTCGGCTTCCTTATAGAGCTGGTCCAAATCCTGGCCATCGAGCTCGATGAGTAGGTGGGCCTTCACGTCCTCGGGCAGCGTGAGTGGGATTTTGAGGTAGTCGGACGACCAGGCAATGGTCTCGCGCTCCATAAACTCCATGCCCGACGGGATGATGCCGGCCCGGAAAACCGCCGATACTGCCTCGGCCGCCTGCGCCTCCTGCCGGAAGGGCACCAGCATCAGAATATTGTGCTGCGGAAACGGCAGCAGCCGAAACACCACCTTGGTGATGATGCCCAGCGTGCCCTCCGAGCCCACCAAAAGCTGCGTGAGGTTGTAGCCGGTGGAGTTTTTGAGCGTGTTGGCGGCCGTCCAGATGATGTCGCCGGTGGGCAGCACCACCTGCAGGTTCAGCACGTAGTCCTTGGTCGTGCCGTATTTCACGGCTTTGGGGCCGCCGCTGCTGTGGGCCAGGTTGCCGCCCAGCGAGCAGCTGCCCTTGCTGGCCGGGTCGGGCGGGTAGAACAGCCCCACTTCCTTCACCGCGTTCTGGAAAACCTCGTTGATGACGCCCGGCTCCACGGTGGCCTGGAGGTTGCGCTCGTCAATCTGAATAATTTTATTAAGCCGCTCGGTGCTCAGCACCACGCCGTGGTGGATGGGCAGCGCCCCGCCGCTGAGGCCGGTGCCGGCCCCGCGCGGCGTTACGGGCAGGCGGTGCTGGTGGCAGAGGCGCATAATGGCCCCGATTTCCTCGGCCGTGCCGGGGCGCAGCACCACATCGGGCGCGAAGTGGAAGTCCTCTGTGTGGTCGCGGCCGTAATCGGCGTAGGCATCGGCGGTGGCGGCGGCCTCGGCGCGCTGGGCCGTGAGCACGTGCGCAGGGCCTACAACGGCTTCGAAGGCCACCAATAATTCGGGAGTTAATTCGTTAAAATTCATGAGCGGCAAAACGAAAAGGCCGCGTAAACTATCTTTGCGGCCAATGGGGAGGGTGACAACGAAGATACTACCGCTGCTACTGGCGTTGCTTTTGCTCGCCGGCTGCCACCGCAAGCTGAATTACCGCGACGGCCAATACCGCTCGGCCCGCGACATGGTGCGCCTCAAAAAAGGCGGCCGCGTGAGCCCCGTGGGCAAAACCAAAGTGGTGGGCGTGAGCCCCAGCGGCACCAAAACCAAAGTGGTGGCCAAGCGCGCCGCCCGCGTGGGCAACGCCACCGGCACGCTGGCTTCGGTGATTGATGCGGCCCGCACTTACCAGGGCACCCCCTACCTCTACGGCGGCACCACGCGCCTGGGCCTCGACTGCTCGGGCCTGCTGCAATTGTCCTTCGGCGAGGCCGGCGTGCTAATCCCGCGCTCGTCCAACGAGCAGGCGGTGTGGGGCGAACCCGTGAAATCGACCGACTTGCGGCCCGGCGATTTGGTTTTTTTCGGAGCTTCACCCGGCAGTCGTACAATTACGCACGTGGGCATGGTAACGGTGGCCGATGCGGATGGGGTCGATTTTATTCACGCTTCGACTTCGCTGGGCGTGGTCGAGAATAGCTTAGAGTCAGACTATTACCTCAGCCGTTTCATTCGGGCCGTCCGCCCGCGCCTGTAAAAAGGCTGGGCAAGCGAAATTTTTGCGCAATCGGTTTCGCTTTTTCCATCTTGTAAATGGTAAATTTGCCGTAATATTGACTTTTTCAGCTTCCTCGTACCTTTACCTCGCTTTTAACTTAAGCTCACTGTTTCCACCAACCACTTTTTTATGAACAACTCCTATTTACGCCATTTTGTGCTGCTGGCGTTGATGCTCTTCACCGCCCGGCTGGGTTGGTCGCAGGGTTCCACCACAGCTGCGATGAGCGGGATTATCACCGATAAAACCGGCGCGGGCCTGCCCGGTGCTACGGTCATTGCGGTGCATACTCCTACTAACACCCAATACGTTGCACCCACCAATGCCGACGGTCGCTTCAACATTCAGAACATGCGCGTGGGTGGCCCCTACACCGTGAAAGTAACTTTCGTGGGCTACAAGGACGTAGTACGCGAAGGCCTAAACCTGAGCTTGGGCCAGAACCAGCGTTTCGACCAGAAGCTGGACGACAGCTCGACCGAACTGGCTGAAGTAACGGTTAGTGGCCGCCGCGACCCGGTGATTAACGCCGGCCGCACGGGTGCTTCCACCACGGTGCAAACCGAGCAGATTCAGCGTCTGCCCACCCTGAGCCGCAGCTTCCAGGACTTCACCCGCCTCACGCCGCAGGCTACGGGCTCGAACTCGTTTGGTGGCCGTAGCAACCGCGCCAACAACATTTCCATTGATGGAGCCGTGAACAACGACTTGTTCGGCCTCGCCGGTTCGGGTGCGCCGGGCGGGCAGGCGGGCGCGCAGCCCATCTCGCTCGATGCTATTCAGGAATTCCAGGTAGTGCTCGCGCCTTTCGACGTGCGTCAGGGTGGTTTTACGGGTGCCGGCATCAACGCCGTGACCCGTAGCGGCACCAACAAATTCGAGGGCTCGGTATTCGGCTTCGGCCGCAACCAAAGCCTGCTGCGCAAAGGCCCAACCGACTACCTCACCGAACCCGCTAAGTTCAGCGACTACCAGGCCGGTTTCCGCCTGGGTGGCCCCATCATCAAAGACAAGCTGTTTTTCTTTGTAAACTCCGAAATCTCCCGCCGCGTCGACCCCATCCTGACCCGCATTGCGCAGGCCGGCGATACGCCGGGCGCTCCAGGCATCTCCAACATTACGGCCGTTGATGCCGAGCGCGTGCGCCAGGCCCTGATTTCCAAGTATGGCTACGACCCCGGCTCCTACGGCGACTTTTCGAACCGCACCGAAAGCAACAAGGTATTTGCCCGGCTCGACTGGAACATCAACGCCAGCAACCAGCTCACGCTGCGCCACAACTTCGTCGATGCCTTTACCGACAACCTGAGCCGCTCGACCACCAGCTTCCGCTTTGAGAACAACAACTACCAGTTTAAGAACCGCACCAACTCAACGGTGCTCGAATTCAACAGCAAGCTGGGTCCCGAATTCTCCAACAACCTGATTGTGGGCTACCAGCGCATCCGCGATAACCGCGCGGCCGCCGGCAGCCCCTTCCCCTACGTGCTCATCCAGAGCGGCTCGAACTCGAGCATCGTGCTGGGCAGCGAAAACTTCTCGGTGGCGAACCGCCTCGACCAGGACATCGTGGAACTCACCGACAACTTCACGCACTTTGCCGGCAAGCACGTCATCACGCTGGGCACGCACAACGAATTCTTCAAGTTCAGCAACCTGTTCATCCGCGACCTCTACGGCAACTACTCGTTCCGCTCGGTTGATGATTTCCTGAGTAACGTGAACGGTGCCGCCACTCCGGCCCGCCCCTACTCCTACTCCGTAAGCTACCCCACGGTGCCCGGCACCAACCCGCTCGCCGAGTTCAAAGTATCCCAGTTGGGCGCTTACCTGCAGGATGAATTCTCGGTAACGACCGGCCTGCGCCTGACCGGTGGCGTGCGTATCGACCTGCCCATTTTACCTACTACTCCGCTGAGCAACGCCCGCTTTAACCAGGGCCTGGGCCAGCAGTTCGACGTGGCCACCTCGGTGGTGCCCACCCGCCAGATTCTGTTTTCGCCCCGTCTGGGCTTCAACTGGGATGTCTTCAACGACCAGACCACGCAGGTGCGCGGCGGCACGGGCATCTTCACGGGCCGCCCGCCTTACGTATGGCTCTCGAACCAGTACGGCAACACCGGCGTTGACGTATCGCGTATCTCGAACTCGGTTAGCGGTTCGGCCACCCTCGCCCGCCCCACTTCGTTCAACCCCGACCCCTACAGCCAGCCGCAGGCTGCCGCCGTGGGCCTAACTCCAGGTGCCAGCGAAATCGATGTCACGTCGAAGAACTTCAAGTTCCCCCAGCAGTTTCGCTCTAACCTGGCCATCGACCGCAAGCTGCCCGGCGACATCGTGCTGACGGCTGAAGCCATCTACTCGCAGGTTATCAACGACATCCTTTATCAGGACATCAACCTGAAGCCCACTACAGCGAAAGCTCCCGACGGCCGCGCCTTCTACGGTGGTGCCTTTGCCAGCCGCGCCATCGACACGACTTACCCCAACGTTATTCTGCTCACCAACACCCAGAAAGGCTCCAGCTACTCGCTCACGGGCCAAGCGCAGAAAACGTTTAACAAGGAGCTGTCGGCTTCGGTAGCTTACACCTACGGCCAGTCGAAAGACGTGAACAGTGGCACTTCCAGCCAAGCCATCTCTAACTGGCGCTTTAACCAGGTGGTGGGCGACCCCAACAACCCGCAGTTGGCTTTCTCAAACTATGACCTGCGCCACCGCGTAATTGCCTCGGAAACCTACCGCAAGGAGTACGCCGGGCATTTCGCCACGGCCGTGGCCCTGTTCTACGCCGGGCAGTCGGGCACGCCCTTCACCTACCTCTACAACGGCGACGTGAACGGCGATGGCCAGACCGGCAACGACCTGCTCTACCTGCCGGCCGACCTGAACACCATGGTGTTTGAGAAAACCAGCAGCACCGATACCCGCACGCCGGACGCCATCAAAGGCCAGTTTATTAACTACGTGAACAACGACCCCTACCTGAAAGACCAGAAAGGCCAGTTCACGGAGCGCAACGTGGCCCGCACCCCCTGGACCCATCAGGTCGACTTGCGCCTGCTCCAGGACATCTACTTCATGACCGGCGAAACCAAGCACACGTTCCAGATTACCTTCGATGTATTCAACGTGGGCAACCTGCTGAACAAGGACTGGGGCCGTCAGCAGTTCGTGGCCAACCAGTCGTACAGCCTGCTGAATTACCGCACTGCGGTGGCTGCTGATGCCGCCCTTGCGCCGGTGGGCACCCCCATCTACAAGTACACCGACATCGCCAACCCTTACACGGTTAGCCAGCTGTCGTCGCGCTGGCAGGGCCAGTTGGGCCTGCGCTACCTCTTCAACTAAGCCAGTTGGTTTAGTGAACCACCGGAAAGCGGGCAGGAAGCAATTCCTGCCCGCTTTTTTTGTGGCTGATTGTTTGGCATTTGCGCTAAACCCACAAAAAAAGCGGGCGTATTGTTTGCCAGTGCAATAAATGGCCGTACTTTTGTCGAACCAACGCGCAAATGGCACCGCGGTAAAAGCCAAATCAGGGGGATTAGCTCAGTTGGCTAGAGCGCTTGCATGGCATGCAAGAGGTCATCGGTTCGACTCCGATATTCTCCACTGAAGGTGTGAATGATACCAAAAAGCCCATTCGGTTCGCCGAATGGGCTTTTTGTTTGCCCTGGTTGACCACTGCACGACTTTGGGCATTGAATAGCCTCGTGCATTAAACGAACAGGCCTTCGACCGACAAATACCGCTCGCCGGTGTCGTAGCAGAAGGTGAGGACGCGGCTGCCCTGGGGCATGTCGGGCAATTTTTGGGCGATGGCGGCCAGCGAAGCCCCCGATGAGACGCCGACGAAGATGCCCTCCTCGCGGGCGGCGCGGCGCGTCATCTCGTAGGCTTCGGCCTGGGCCACCTGAATCACGCCATCGAGGATGCTGACTTGCAGGTTATCGGGGATGAAGCCCGCGCCAATGCCCTGAATGGGGTGCGGCCCCGGCGCGCCGCCGCTGATAACGGGCGAGGCTTCGGGCTCGACGGCGAAGGTTTTCATCTGGGGAAAGTGCGGCTTGAGGGTTTCGGTGATGCCGGTGATGTGGCCGCCGGTGCCCACCCCGGTGATGTGGAAGTCGAAGCCTTCGGGCGCGTCGCGCAGGATTTCCTGGGCCGTGGTTTCGGCGTGGATGCGGGGGTTGGCGGGGTTCGAGAACTGCATGGGCATCCAGGCGCCGGGCGTGTTCTTCACCATTTCCTGGGCTTTTTCGATGGCTCCCTTCATGCCTTTTTCGCGGGGCGTGAGCTCCAGGTTGGCTCCGTAGGCGGCCATGAGGCGGCGGCGCTCGATGCTCATGCTCTCGGGCATGACGAGGGTGAGCCGGTAGCCTTTCACGGCGGCCACCAGGGCCAGGCCCACGCCGGTGTTGCCGGAAGTGGGCTCCACAATGAGGCTATCCTTGGTGAGGATGCCGTCGCGCTCGGCCTGCTCGACCATGCTCAGGGCAATCCGGTCTTTGATGGAACCGCCGGGATTGGCGCGCTCCATCTTTACCC
>JALYUH010000306.1 GCA_030853985.1 Bacteroidota bacterium
GATGCTTCACTGCGTTCAGCATGACAGACGGTGTTTCAGCGTAACTCTTAACCGCTGAACCACTCGTTTATAAATTCCGGAAACTAATTCCGGCGCTGCACCGGCAAATCCTCCAGCTGCGCGTAGCTCATTTTCCAGGTGTTATCGGTGGCTTTCTTCCAGTAGAAGATGTAGTTGCCCTCGCCGAAACCGGCAGGCTGGCCAGGGCCGGCGGGCTGCACATCCACCGAAAACGTGCCGGCCTCGTAGGCACTGTTGTCGTCGGAGTTGCTACTGCTCACGCTGGTTTTCAGGTTGGCGATGGTTGGAATGGTGGCGCTCACCCATTTCTGGCCTACTTCGTCCTTGCCCTTCCAGTGGGCGTTGCCCTGCACGAAGGTGATGTCATCGGCCATCATGCCGGTGATTTTGCCCGAGTCGCGGCTGTTCCAGGCGTTAATAAAATCGCGGTTCAGGTTCTGCACGTTGGCCGTATCAGCGGCCGGTTTCGAGCAGGAGGCTGTGAGAGCGGCAGCAGCCACGAACAGGCTGCAAACAAGGGATTTCATACTTCCGGGGTGTTGGTGAAAGAAATAGGGACGGGCCACAGTGCCCGCCGCAGCAGTTGGTTAAAAACAATCAACCCCTAGGCGCGGACGCCCAGGGGTTGCAAGGTTAAGCAAAAACGGGCACTACCAGCTTTTCCGACGGTACTCCGACGTGCCGTAGGGGTGCGAGGCATCGCCGTACGACGTGTTGGGCAGGAAAGCCGCGTTCGAAGTAGCGGGCATTGCAGCGGGCTGCATGCCGCCCACCATGGTGTTCGAGGCCGACAGGCTGTTGGCCGGCACTAGGGCAGTTTGCGTGGTGCGGGTGGTCGTCGTGCTCTGGCGGTTGCGGGCCAAGGCCAGCTCGCGGCGGTACTCGGCTTCGCGGGCTGCTACGGCGCGCTGCTGGGCCGCGGCGGCGGCGCGCTGCTTCTTTTTGTTATCAATGTGCTTGCCCACGCCGTAGCCAATGGCCCCACCGGCCACGCCCCCCACCACGCCGCCCACGGCCCGGTTGCGTTTGTTGATGATGGCCCCGGCCGCCGCGCCACCCAGGCCGCCGATGACGGCCCCTTTGGCCTGCGGGCTCCATTGAGCCTGCGCCTTGGGCACGTTGAACGAAGTGAGCAGGATAATCAGAGCGAAGAAATACGGGAGCTTATTCATGGCCGAAGTCATTAGGAAATGAGAAAAATTACTCGGAACGTATGGCCGGCTTGACAAGGAGCGTGCCAGTTCCGACAGTTGCCGTCTGCCGGGCTAAACGTGGGCGGCATCTAAAAGTTAATTACCGGACTATATCGCTATTTAAAAACTGGTCCAGCCCTGCGCCTGCAGCGGCACGGCCTGGCCCGCTTTCGTCACCAGGTTGGCCCCATCAGCCTTATCCGTGAGATGGCCGATGATGGTGATATCGGGGTGGTTCTTGATTTTCTCGTGGTCCGTGACCGGCACCGTGAACAGCAGCTCGTAGTCCTCGCCGCCATTCAGGGCGCAGGTGAGCGGGTCGAGGTTGAACTCGGCCGCCGCCTCCAGCGTGGGATTGGCCAGGGGCAGAAACTCGGTGAACACCCGCGCGCCCGTGCCGCTGGCCGCGCACAGGTGCAGCACTTCCGATGCCAGCCCGTCCGACACGTCAATCATGCTGGTGGGGCGGATGCCGCGCTCGCGCAGCTCGTGCACGATGTCGAGGCGCGCTTCGGGGCGCAGCTGGCGCTGCACAATGTACTCGTAATTGTCCAGCTCGGGCTGGGTCTCGGGGTCGGCCAGGTAGGCCTGCTTTTCGCGCTCCAGCACTTGCAGGCCCAGGAAAGCACCGCCCAGGTCGCCGGTCACGCACAGCAGGTCGGTGGGCTGGCCGCCGCTGCGGCGCACGGCCTCGCCGGTGGCCACCTCGCCCAGCACCGTGATGGCCAGCGTGAGGCCGCCGCGACTGGCAGTGGTGTCGCCGCCCACCAAGTCCACGTTGTAGGCCTCGCAGGCCAGGCGCATGCCGGCGTACAGCTCCTCAATGGCTTCCACGGTGAAGCGCGGGCCGGCCGAGAGCGCCACCACCAGCTGCGTGGGCAAGGCGTTCATGGCGGCCACGTCCGACACGTTCACGGCCACGGCCTTGTAGCCCAGGTGCCGCAAGGGGCAAAATGAGAGGTCGAAGTGAATGCCTTCGACCAGCAAATCGGTGGTCATCACGGTATCGGTGCCGGCCGTGGGCCGGATGATGGCCGCGTCGTCGCCAATGCCCAGCACCGTACCCGGCTGCCGCGTGCTGATGCCGGCCTGCAGGCGACGGATGAGAGCAAATTCGCCAATGGCGCTGAGCGGCGTGAGTTTATCAGACATGGATTGTAGGGGGATATTCAGAAACAAACGGTCGATAGAACAGCCATTCGGGAGCACTGCCAGTGAAAGCGCAAAAGTACGCCCACAAAAAAAGGAGAGAATTGCTTCCCTCCTTTTTTGGATGGCTGGTGGCAGCTACTTATTGCACCACCAGCTCTTTGTAGATTTTGGTCTGGCCGTCGGCGCTCAGAATCTGCACGAAATACAGGCCGGGCGTCAGCGCCGAAATGTTGAGCGTGAGCTTCTCCTGGCCCACGCCTTTGGCTTCGGCGCTAATGGCCTGGCCCAGGTTGTTGAGGACAACGACACGACCCACTTTGGCATCCTTAATCTCGACCGTGGCGAAGCCATGAGCCGGGTTGGGGTACACGCTGATGTTGGCGTCGAACTTGGCCAAGGTGGCCAGGGTCGTCTGATAAGTGCCGAAAGGACCGGCGTAGGCAAGGTGCTCGCCCAGCTTGCTGTACGACTGGCCGGCGGCGTCGGTGGTAGTCGTGCCGGGAGCGGTGGCGTAGCTATACGCAACCCACTGGTCAGCAATGTTGTAGCCACCAGCATACACGCCGCCCGGCGCGGGGCCGTAGGTGGTAGCAGTGGTGGTGCTTACTCCCTTCGAAACCGTGGGACGGCGGGTAAGCGACATGTTTTCCGAAACGACTTCCGGCACAAACGTCGTGGTGCCGTAGGGTGGGTCGAGGGGGTTGGTGCCGCGCCAGTTGCCTTCGGGCGAAATTGTGCCGGTGCGGTTGGTCGGGTTCTGCCCGATAACGCCAATCAGGTCGATGATAACGCCGGTGCCCGAGCCGGCGGTGCCGCTGGGGTAGCGCACCAGCGCCATCGCGTCGTTGCCGTTGAAGTAGATGGTACCGCCGCCGAAAAGCACCGTGCCGCTCACTGGCTGCGGGGCGTGGCCCACGCTGAACTGGTTAGCCTTGGTCCGAATGGTCGGCAGCGTGGCTTCCCCCGAAGCCAGCACAAACGTGTCGCGCGAAGGCAGCACGTTGGTTCCTACGGCCTGTTGGGTGGCGTTGCTGCGAAACAAACGCTCCTCCTCGGTGAAGGTGGTGCTGCCGTTGGAGTAGCGGCGCACCGAGTAGGGCG
>JALYUH010000260.1 GCA_030853985.1 Bacteroidota bacterium
CTCCACACCGGGTCGGTGAGGATGCGGCGGCCGTCGATTTCGAGCAGCACGGTGCTGTGGCCCAGCCAGGTGGCCCGCAGTGCATTGGTGGGCACGGGGGCGGCCAGGGCGGCGGCATCGGCCCGGAAAGGGCCGAGCGGGGCTGTCGGCTCGCGCTCGGCTTTTTCGAATAGCCAGCGCTTCAGCAGCGCACCGTAGCCGGAGGGCGGGCTGACGGTGGTAGGCAGGGTGTTGTGATAGACTTTACCGTCGAAGCGGGCCTGAACTTGCATGGAATCTGGTTGAACGGAGGCGGGTATGGCATCTGCGTTGACCCCAAGACGCATGAGTGGCCCGCATATTTTGCGCGCGGCTAGTGCAGGCGGCAGGCCAGCCCCAGCCGCAGGGTGCGCGAGTACGCTTCCCGGCTGGTGCCCATCAAGTGCCCATCGTAGTTGATAAAGCCTTGCGCGTAGCTGCAATCAGGCTTTTTTGGCCCTTTCCGGCGGGAGGTTTCGGGCTGTAATTGGCCGCTTAAAGCCCCTGCGATTGCACTACGGGCAATACCTGTTCGGCCCACTGCCGCATCTGGGGGCCAGAATAATGCAGACCGTCGCGGGCGAACTGGCGGCTGCTGCCGGCCGCGGCGCGGGTCAGGGGCGTGATGTTGACGTAGGCCACGCCGGCCAGCCGGCACTCATTCTGCGCCACGGCATTGAACTGGTCGATTTCAGCGGCGATAATGGCCACATCGCGGCCCTGGTGCTGGCCATAGGGCGACTGCCCCCAGTCGGGAACCGAGAGCACCACCACGTGCTTCGGCCGGCCGCCCGCAAAGCCAATGGCCTGCTGCAGGAGCGCCCGAAACTCGGGCTGGTATCGGGCCAGCGACTGCCCCTGGCACTGGTTGTTCACCCCAATCAGCAGCGAAACTAGCCCGTAGGTGGCAGCCGGCCGGGCATCGGCAATGGCGGCTTGCAGCTCGGCCGTCGTCCAGCCGGTGCGGGCAATAATGTCGGGCGCTTTCACGGCCAGGCCCTGCTGCCGGGCCAGCGCGGCCAGCTGCACGGGCCAGCGGGCCGCCGCGCTCACGCCCTCGCCGATGGTGTAGGAATCGCCCAGCGCCAGGTAAGTGGTGGCCATTTCGGAGGGCCGCCCGCGGGCTGGTGTTGCGGCAGGGTCCGTTGGCAACGGGCCAACGCAGCCCGCGCCCAAGGCACCCAACAACGAAAAAAACAGCGAAAGCAAGCGCATGGCGGCAGCAGTAGAGCGAATAGCAGCGGTAGCTACGCCGGGCAACTTCTTCCGGATTTTTCGGGCTTGCCCCACGGGCCGCGTGGCCCGAATGGGTGGCACCACAGCGGCAAAAAAAGCCGCCCGCCCGGTTGCGACGGGGCGCAGCAGAACGGGCGGTCTATTTCTGGCCGAACCAATTACCCGCTGGCCTAGGCATCAGTGCTGCGCACGCACCGTCCAACGAGCAATTATTCAACAACTTAGCGCCGTTTTCAGGTTACTGAACGGACTCGCTACCCCGCACACCAACCTGCAATTTGCGCTAAGCAGGCAGCTACCAGGGCATTTTCAGCGCGTCTTGCCACTTGGTGAAGGCTCCGAACGAGACTTTAGCCCGCTCGTAGCGCAGGGTACCGCCGGGAATGGCCTGAGCTGCGGCTGCTACTTGCCGGAAGGCAACTTTCGCAGGTGCATCCTTGAGCCCAAAAAACGTGGCCGGAAACGCCGTATAGCCACTATTCAGCGTCCCACCAATGAGGTAGAGCCCCGTCAGCTTCCAGCCAGCGGCCCCGCGTACCGCCCGGATTTTCATCTGTTCCGGCAGCGTCTCCCCCAGTTCCTGTACCCGGGTCGTGAGCAGGCCCCGGGCCGGGTCCAGCGTATCCAGCACAAAGCCGTTGCTAATCAAATAGGTGCGCAGCCCGGCCAGCACCGAATCGGGCCGGGCGGCGGTTTGCACCAGTATCAGGTTGGCCCGGCTGCCTGGCCCGGCTGCCTGGGCGGGCTGCTGGGCCGCCGCTGGCAGGCCCCACCCCAGCAACCCGCTCACGGCGGCCGCAATAAAATAGCGCCGCATTAACCGATGGCCTGGGCCAGGTCGGCAATCAAATCCTCGGCATCCTCAATGCCCACGCTCAGGCGGATGAGCGAGTCGCTGAGGCCCGACTTGCGGCGCTGCTCGGCCGGAATACTGGCGTGCGTCATAGTGGCGGGGTGGCCGCTCAGGCTTTCCACGCCGCCTAGGCTTTCGGCCAAGGTAAAATATTGGAACTTCTCCAGCACGGCGATGGCATCTTCCTGCTTATCCCCCTTCAGAATAAAGGACAGCATGCCGCCGAAGTCGCGCATCTGCCGGGCGGCGATGGCGTGGTTGGGGTGGTTTTCGAAGCCGGGCCAGTACACTTTTTCCACTTTCGGGTGCTGGCGCAGGTACTCGGCCACGGCGCGGCCGTTTTCGCAGTGCCGCTGCATGCGAATGTGCAGCGTTTTGAGGCCGCGCAGTACCAGGAAGCAGTCCTGCGGGCCGGGCGTGCCGCCGCAGGCGTTCTGGTAGAAGCTCAGGCGCTCGTGCAGTTCGTCGTCGTTCACCACCAGCGCGCCCATCACGGTATCGGAGTGGCCGGCCATGTACTTGGTGAGCGAGTACATCACGATATCCGCGCCCAAATCCATGGGCGTTTGCAAGTAGGGCGTGCTGAAGGTGTTATCCACGGCCAGCAGCGCGCCGCACTCCTTGGCCACAGCCGCCGCCGCCGCAATATCGATAATGTTGAGCAGCGGATTGGTGGGCGTTTCGACCCAGATGAGCTTGGTTTTCTCGCTGGCCACGGCGCGCACGGCCGCCATATCGTGCATCGGCACGAAGTGGAATTTGATGCCGTACACCTCGTACACTTTCGTGAACAGGCGGTAGCTGCCGCCGTAGAGGTCGTTGGTCGAAATCACCTCATCGCCGGGCTTCAGCAGCTTCATCACGCAGTCGATGGCGGCCATGCCGGAGGCAAAGGCGATGCCGTGCTTGCCGTTGTCGAGGGCGGCTACGGCGGCCTGCAGCTGCGAGCGGGTGGGGTTGTGGGTGCGCGAGTACTCGAAGCCCATGTTTTTGCCGGGCGACGTTTGCACGTAGGTCGAGGTCTGGTAGATGGGCGTCATGATGGCCCCGGTGGCGGGGTCCGGATGCACGCCGGCGTGAATGGCTTTGGTGGCGAATTTCATGGGTGGGCAGTTGGGGTTGAGGGGCCGCGTGGGCCGGTGGCAAAGGTCGGGGATTAATTGGAAACGGCCCGGCGGGCCGGTCTCGGCCAGTGGTTTTTGCCGCCGGGCACCCGGCCCCGTTTCGCGTTTTTGCGTACTGGCAGCACGAAGCCCCGCCGCCGGATGGCGGATTTTCGCCCCTGACCCATGTTCCGATTGCTGCGCGAGCTTTTCCAGAAAAACTTTTCCACGCTGCTCACCATGTTCCTGCTGGTGGCTGTGCCGCTGCTGGGCTCGGCCTCGCTGCTCACGCTGCTCTACGAAAAGCAGGACTTCCTGGAGCATCTGAGCGCGGGGCAGGTGGTGCTGTATTTCGTGGTCATTGCCTTCACCATGGCGTTTGCCCTCACGCCCACCACGTTCGTGGCCATCATCACGGGCTACTACTTTGGTTGGGCGGGGCTGCCGGGCATGGTGCTGGCCTACGCGCTGGCCGCCGCCATCGGCTACGAGCTGGCCCGCCGCCTCGACCACGGCAAGCTGCGCCACTTTCTGCACCTGTTCCCCAAGGCCGAAGCGGTGCTGGGCGAGCTGCAAAACCAGAGCTGGCAACTCATTCTGCTCACGCGCCTCTCGCCGGTGTTGCCCTTCGCGCTCATGACGTTCGTGCTGGCCATCGTGGGCGTGCCGCGCAAACGCTTTCTGGCGGCCTCGGTAATGGGCATGCTGCCGCGCAGCCTCTTCTTCTACTGGCTCGGCACCAAGGCCTCCGACGTGCTGGCCCTGCTGCACGACCCCGACGAGGGCACGCTCAGCAAGCTGATGCTGGTGGGGCTGGTGGTGGCGTCGCTGTTCGGACTCTACTACGTCTTCAACAAAGCCCTGCAACGCGCCCTACGCGGCAGCACAACCGAAAACCCGTGAAAATCTCCGGCTGATTATTAGCCACTTGCTGCCGGCCGCGCATTTTTCTTGCAGCAAAATGCGCGCGCAGCTTGCACCGCCCCTTTTTCCCGCCTTACCTTTGTGCTCCCAACCCGGGAAAATGGTTGTGTAGCTCAATTGGATAGAGCATCTGACTACGAATCAGAAGGTTTAAGGTTCGACTCCTTACATGACCACGAAAAGGCCCCTCACGTTAGCGTGAGGGGCCTTTTTCTGTTAAGCAAATCCGCCATTTGATGCGGGAGGCTCGATTGCCAGCGAAGCGCAAACGCGGCCTCCCGTGGGCCAAGACAAGGAAAAACCTGCGCTTCCCCTACCCTGGCCCACGGTAGCCGGGCCAGTTTTCCCATCGGGCAACCGGCCGAATGATGCTTACCGGGCCTTGAACTGCTGAATGGCCTGCCGGGTGAAATCGGACAGCACCAGCCGCCCACTAATGGCCGCGCGCTCCACGAGCAGCGTGTCCCAGTGCTCGGTACCGGCCCAAATCACGCGTTTCAGGTCGGTGAGGGCTTCGGGGTTGTAGGCGGTGAGCGTGGTGGCGAAGGCCCGCACGGCGGCATCGAGGGCGGCTTCGGAGTCCAGCACCTCGTGGTAGAGGCCCTTTTCGAGCGCCCACTGCGCCGGGCGAAACTGCGCGGCATCGAGCGCCAGCTGCGCGTAGGCCGATACGCCGATTTTGCGCTCCACGGCCGGCCCCACCACAAACGGCCCGATGCCGACCACCAGCTCGCTCAGCTTCACCGCGGCCTGGGCAGTGGCAAAGCAGTAGTCGGTGGCCGCCGCCACGCCCACGCCGCCGCCAATGGCTTTGCCCTGCACGCGGCCGATAATGATTTTGGGGCTGGTGCGGCAGGCATTGATTACGTGGGCAAAGCCGGAAAAGAACGCCAGCCCCTGCGCTTCGTCGGCAATGGCCACCAACTCGTCGAAGCTGGCCCCGGCGCAAAAAGTCTTTTCGCCCTCGCTGCGCAGGACGATGACTTTGGTGGTGGCCGCCTGCCCCACGGCCGTAATGGTGCGGGCCAGCTCGGCCAGCAACGCCCCGGGCAGCGAGTTGTGCGCAGGATGAAAAAAGGTGATGGTGGCGATGCCCGCGGCATCGGTTTCGGCTAGCACGTGGCCGGCGGTGAGGGTACTCATAGGTTTATTAGTTGGGGGAGAACGGGCGGGCAGCCCGTTCTTTACTTGACGTTCAGACTATTCCTGATTTTTCTTTTTCACCATCGTCAAAATCGTGGCCACGGCCACGGTTTCGCTGGTTTCATCGGTCACCGTCACCAGCCAGCGCACGATGCCCTTGGCCACGTCGGTTTCGTCGCGCTTTTCCTGGCCCACTTTTTCCTTCACCGTCAGCGTCACGCCGATGGTGGTGCCGGGGTACACGGGCTTGGTGAAGCGGCATTCATCAAGGCCGTAGTTCAATAGCACGGGGCCTTTGCGGGGGTCCACGAACATGCCGGCGGCCTTGCTCAGAATGTAGTAGCCGTGCGCCACGCGGCCGGTGAAGAGCGTGCCCTCCAGCGAAGTAGCATCGACGTGGGCATAGAAATTATCGCCCGATACCTGAGCAAAGGCGCTAATGTCGGCCTCCGTCACGGTGTGCCGGTGGGTGGTGTAGGTCTGCCCTATTTCCAGCTCCTCGAAGTAGTGCTGGAAGGGGTGCTTGTCGCGCTCAATCTGCTTCGCGCCAGTCTGATACACCTCCGTGATGGCCGTAATCATGCTCGGCGAGCCCTGCAGGGCCACGCGCTGCATAAAATGCTCCACGCCCCGGATGCCGCCCATTTCCTGGCCGCCGCCGGCCCGGCCGGGGCCGCCGTGGATGAGTTGCGGCAGCGGCGAGCCGTGGCCGGTGCTCTCCTTGGCCATCTCCGCGTTCAGCACCAGAATGCGTCCGTGGTGGGTGGCCGCGCCCAGCACGAACTCCCGCGCCACCAGCGGGTCGTTGGTGGCCAGCGAGCACACCAGCGAGCCCTTGCCCAGGTTGGCCAGCGTCACGGCTTCGGCCACGTCGTGGTAGGGCATCAGCGTCACCACCGGGCCAAAAGCTTCGATTTCGTGGCTGTCGAGGTACTTGAAGGGCTCCTTGTTCAGGAGCACGATGGGCGAGGTGAAGGCCCCCTTGCCGAAGTCGGCCCCGCGCTCTTTGCCCAGCAGCTCCACGCTTTCCAAGTTGCCGTACACGATGGGCGTGTGCTGCGCCAGATGGCGCACCCGCTCCCGAAAAATGTCGGCCTGCGCCCGGCCGGCCAGCGCGCCCATGCGCACGCCATCGGCC
>JALYUH010000292.1 GCA_030853985.1 Bacteroidota bacterium
AAGTGGGCCAGATTGTGATTCCGGCGCAGGTGAACGACAAGGCCAAGCAGGCCGCCATTGCCAAGCTCAACGATATTCGGGCGCAGGTGGGTCAGGGTTTTGGCCGAGGCGCTCACGTCGGCCGCGCCCGTCTCGGGCTTCAGCAAAATGTGGCGCGTGGAATACTTGTTGCCCTTGCGCTCGATGAACTGAATGAGGTGAAAGCCGAACTGCGACTGCACCACCGGCGACATCTGCCCTGGTTCCAGCTTCATCGACGCGGCCTCGTACTCCGGCACCAACTCGCCGCGCCCAAACATGCCCAGGTAGCCGCCTTCCTTGGCCGAGCCCGGGTCTTCGGAATACTGCTTGGCCAGCGTGCCAAAATCGGCCCCGGCCAGAATCTGGCCGCGAATATCGTTCAGCTTGGCAATGGCGGCCTGCTTGGCCTTGTCGTTCACCTGGGCGGGCACCACAATCTGGCCCACTTCCACCTCGGTGCTGAAGTAGGGCAGGCTGTCCTTCGGGATGCGGGTGAAGTACTGCGCCACCTCGCGGGGCGTCACGGCTACCTTGCCGGTGATGGTTTCCTGCATCTTCTGCTGCGTGAGCTGCTCCTTAATCTGGGGGCGCAGGTCCTCTTTCAGCGATTTCAGCGACTTGCCGTACTGCTCCTCCAGGCGTTTTTCGGAGCCAATCTGCTGCACGAAGTACGCCATGCGGCGGTCTACTTCGCTGTTTACCTGCTTGTCCTCCACCGTCACGGAATCCACTTCGGCGCGGGCCAGCATCAGCTTGTTCAGCACCAGGCTTTGCAAAATTTTGCACTTGAGGTCGGGCGGCATGGGCTTGCCGGCAGCGCGGGCCATTTCCTGGGCGTACACCAGTTCCACATCGGAGCGCAGTACAATCTGGTTGTCCACCTTCACAATAATGCCGTCCAGCAGCTCCTGCCCTTTGGGGCGGCTGATGCCCAGCTGGGCCTGGGAGGCGGGCGCGAAGCCCAATAACAGCGCCAACGTCAGCAGGGCCAACGTCGCGGCGCGATTCACTTTAACAAGCATAGCATAAGATTGAAGAGACCAGACGAGCTGCCCGGCCGAGAACCAGTGGGTGCCTAACACCGCAACGGCCGCACAAATTTCACGATAAATCCGTCGGCGGGCAATTACCACGAGCCAAACGGGCGAATAAGGGTTGCAGAAAGCCGTAGCGCTGACTTTCAGTGCGCGTCTCCACAACATTGGAAAAGCTTCCAGTTGCGCGGAAACGCGGACTAAAAGTCCGCGCTACAGGTTACTTCGTTATCAGCTTGTTCACTTCGGCCTCGTTTACTTTCACGGGCCGGGCGGCGCGCAGCTGGGCAATCCACTCTTTTTCGAGGTAGGTCTGGTAGTCGCTGGTGGCTTGGCCGCGGGCTTCGGCCAAGGTTTTGGGGCCGGCGGGCAGCGTTTTGTCGATGGTGACGGCGTAGTAGCGGCCGTCCTTCTGCACGTTGTAAGTGCCGGGGCTTTTAGCCAGCAGCTCGTCCATCACCTTATTGTCGCCCTTGGCAAACACGCGCTGGCTGATTTGCACCGACAGCGGGTTCTGCTCATTCAGGCTGGCCTCTAGGGCGGCGGGCGACGAGGTGGTGAGGGCCAGCTGGGCACCGCCGTCGGCGGTAGCAGCGGCCTGCGTGGCCGTGCGAACGCGGCCCGCCGATACGCCGTGCTGGCGCAACAGGCGGGCGGCAGCATCGGCGCGGGTGCGGGCCAGAGTGGCTTTTTCGCCCTTGCGCACGCGGCCCGTAATGGTTACTTGCGTGGTGGTGTCGCCGGCCATGCGCTTGGCAAGGTCGTCGAGGGCGGCCTCACCGGCCTTGCTCAGGTCGGCTTTGCCCGCATTGAATAACAGCGACTTCGCGCCGGGGTTAGCCATCGGGAAGCGACCGGTTTTCAACTCTTTTTGCACGCGCGTCAGCACGGCCGGCGTGGCGGCGCTGATAACGCGGCCCTGCACCCGCTGGTCCCACTGGTACTTGGCCTGGTTGTCGGCGAAATATTTTTTCAGGCCCACGGTGTCCTCGATGGCTTTGCTCCACACCTTTTCATCCATCAATTGGAAGAGCAGGATGCCATCGCGGTACTCCTTCACCAGCATGCGGTAGTCCTCATATTTAGTGTCGAGGCTGCCCTTTTCGAACTCGGTCAGGCTTTGCTCCACGTATTGGTCGTAGAGCTGCTGCATGGCGAAAGCGGGCTGCGCACCGGGGCGGGCGCGCTGGTTCTGCTGCACGTAGGTGAGGAAGTCGCTCACGTAGTATGGCTTGTTCTTGATGAGGAACAGGGGCATTTTGCCGCCGCTGGCTTTAGTCTGGGTCGGTTTCAGGCCCTCACCCGTCACAAACTGGTACTTGAAGCGGCCCGCTACCAGCGCCGTATCGGCCCGGTCGAAAGTGTAGGCTTTGGCGGCCGGAATCTCCACGAACTGGTCTTCCCGGCGCACGCGCTTGAGGAAAGCGGCCTTGTTCAGCTCCGAGCGCGAGTCTTTCGATACCTTGCTTTTCAGGCCGGCTTCGAGGTCGGCGAACTTAGCCAGGGGCTGCTTCTCAATCAGCTTGATGACGTGCCAGCCGTAGGGCGTCTGGACCGGCGGCGTGAGGTCGCCGGGCTTTTGCAGCTTGAAAGCGGCTTCCTCGAACGAGGGAATCATGCGGCCGGTGCCAAAGGGGGGCAATTCGCCGCCGTTGGCCGCCGAGCCGGCATCTTCCGAAAACTGAGCCACGAGCTTATCCCAGCTTTCGCCCTTCTTCAGGCGGCTATACAATTCGTCAATCTTCTTGCGGGCCGTCAGCGAATCGGCTTTGGCGGCACCGGGGTTCATGCGAATCATCAGGTGGGCCACCTTGATTTCGCCCTGCGCCGTGCGCTTGTCGTTCACCTTGATGACGTGGTAGCCGAAGCGCGTGCGGATGGGGGCCGAAATCTGCCCCACCGGCGTTTTGTAGGCCGCCGACTCGAACGGGTATACCATCTGCATCGCCGTGAAGTAGCCCAGCTTGCCGCCGTTCTCACGGGCCAAAGGGTCTTCGCTGCTGGTGCTGGCCAGCTGCCCGAAATCGGTGCCGGCCACAGCTTGCTGGCGCAGCGCGACGATTTTATTGTAAGCGGCCAGCGTGTCGGCCGGGGCCGCGTCGGGGGCCACCCGAATGAGGATGTGCGAGGCGCTCACCTCCTGGCCCATGCGGTCGTAGGCCTCGCGCACCAGTTGGTCGGTCACGCTCTTTTCGGTGAGGTAGGGCTGGGCCAGCTGCTGGCGGTAGCCGTCGAGCTCGCGCTTGAAGGCCTGCGTGGTATCGAGGCCGCGCTGCTCGGCTTCGAGCACCTTCAGGCGGAAGTTGGTGTAGAGGTCGAGGTAGTCGGTTACGCTCGGGCGGGTGCCATAGTCGGCGGCCGCGCTGTTGTTTTTGCGGTACACGTAGGCAAACTCGTTGGCCGGCACCGGGTAGGTACCCAGCATTTCAACTGCCGGGCCGGCCGCCGGGGCCATCATCGAAGCAGTGGCGGCCGGTTTGGCCGCCTGGCAACCCGCCAGCAGGGCGGCAGAAGCCGCGCTGGCATACAAAATGCGTTTGTGCATAAACAAGAGAAAGAGTCGTAGAGCGCTGGCACCGTGAAACCAGGCGCGCGGGCATAAAATTACCGGTGCGAAATTAACCAACTTTCCGGCCCGGCACGAGTGGCCCGAAAAAAGAACGTCCGGCCACCAGAGGTAGTCGGACGTTCTGGGCGGAAACCGGACCTGGCCAACTCAGGCCAGGTGCTTGCTCAGGTGGCAAACGGTGTGGTTGCCACGGGTAAAAAATTCGACGCGGTCCATGAGACGGGTCACCAGCGTCATGCCCATGCCGCCCTTGCGGCCCTCCTGAATGTAGGCGCGCATATCGGGGTCTTGGTGCGGGCCGGGCTGGTAGATGGTATCGCCGTTGTCGGCAATTTCCACGTTCAAATCGTGGTTGTCGAATTCGAGCTTCAAATCCAGAAACTGCGACTCGTCCTCGCCATTGGCGTGAATGATGAAGTTGGCCACTACCTCATCCACAGCCAGAACAACCTGGTTCACCGCCTTTTCCGACAGCTGCCGGGTGTTCAGGTAGTTCCGCACGAAGTCGCGCACCTCCTGAAGGTGGGCACGCGAACAAGCAATGCGGAGGACGGATTTCACTGCGGGAAGAATTATAAATTATAAATTATGAATTATAAATGGGGTGCGATTGAGCCACTTATTATGATTCGTAATTTATAATTCAAAATTTATAATTGATTTTAAGCGGCTTCGGCCTCGGTTACGCTGGGCACGATGGTCATGAGGGCATCGAGGCCCAGGATTTCGAACACATTGAACACTTTTTCCTGCATGTTGAAGAACACCAGCTTCACGTTGGCATCCTGGAAGCGCTGGAGATGGGAGATGAAGACGCCCAGGCCAGCCGAAGAAATATAGCTGAGCTTGGCGCAGTCGATGAGCACCTTCTTGTAGTTCAGAATATCGGGCTTGGCCAGCTCGGTATCAAGCACAATGGCGGAGCTAGCGTCCAGCTCGCCATCGAGCAGGAGGGTGAGGGTATCGGCGGAGGGTTGCGCAGTAACTTTCATAATGAGGGCGATACGTTGGGCCTACGGCAGGGGTTGGGCCGTCTTGAACTTAATAACGAGCAAGGTCTGGTCGTCGTGGATGGGGTGGCCGGCCGTAAACGCGTTGAGGTCGTTGAGGATAAAGTTTTTGATGTCGTGGGCTTCCTGGAAATAACTTTCCTCGAGGCGTAGCTTGAGGCGGTCTTCGCCGTACTCGTCGGTACCGTCGCCGCCGCGCGCCTCCACGATGCCGTCGGTGTAAATTACCATTACATCGCCGGGGCTGTAGTCGTAAAACTGGTTTTTGATGTGCTTTTCGTACGAGTCGTTGCGGATGATGCCCAGCCCAAGGCCGGCCGAATCGAAGTAGAACACTTCCTCACGCATGGCATGGTAGTACAGCGTGTGGCAGTGCCCGGCGCGGGCAAACACGAATCCACCCTGCTCATAATCAATGATGTAGAGCGAAGAGGTGATAAATGACGAGCGTTCGAGGCAATGAATGAGGGCGGTGTTGGCCTGGGCCATGAACTTGCTGGGCACCGGGAATTTGTCGCGCTCATTCTTGGCCAGCGGGTTTTCCTGCATCAGCGCGTGAAAGATGCCCTTCATCTGGGCCATGTGGAAGGCAGCCGTGACACCCTTACCACTGACATCGCCGATGATGATGGCCAACCGGCGACCCTGCAGGTGCAGGAAATCGTAGAAGTCGCCGCCCACTTCCTTCGCCGCCAGCGAGTGCGAGCTGATATCGAACCAGTTATCGGTGGGCAGGTTCTTCGGAATAAGGCTGTCCTGCACCTGGGAGGCTATTTTCAGCTCCTCCTGGGTGCGCTGGTTGGCCAGCGAGGCCTGCAACAGCTCCAGGTTCTCGATGCTGAGCACGGCCTGCCCGGTGAAGGTTTGCAGAATGCTCAGGTCTTCGCGGTGGAAGGTGTGCGGCTCCAGCTTCAGCAGATAAAGCATGCCGTAATTGAAGTGTAGCCCGCGCAGGGGCAACTGCAACAGCGAGCGGTACTTCAGAGTAGTGCCCTCGAACCCAGCGCGCAGGTTCAGGTCATTGGTAATGAAATCGCCCTCGGGCAGCTCGGTTTGGGCAACACGAGTGCGCAACTCCTGCGCCTGCTCGGGCGAAAAGTTGAGATACAGCATAGCTTGGCTGATATCGGCGACGGTGTGGGCAGGGGCGAGGTCGAGCCAGGCGGCGTCGGCCTGCACCGTTTGGGCCGCTGATTCGAGCAGCATGCGGTATACCTCGGCCGAGGTCTGGCCGCGCTGAATAATCTGAGTGAGGCGCTGTAGGCTCAGCATCTCGCTCTCGCGCAGGGCAACGGGCAGAGAAGTGCCTGGCACGGCCGGCGACTGGAAAAACAGCTTCACCAGCACCGCCAGGGTGCCCAGGTCGGCTAGCAGCAGCAGCCAGATGGTCCATGGTGCGGTGCCGGGACTGCTGCCGGCCAATATGCCAACGGCCACCCCTGCGCCTACCAGCGCCAATAGAAAACCAATGTACAGTAACGGATGACGCACAGACAGAAACTAGGAATAACACAAGCACACCAGCCCGCCGCGCCGTAGCCGACGCTCAACCGGGGTGCAAGATACAATCGGCCATGGGAAAAGGCTACATGCGGAGTAAGGCC
>JALYUH010000294.1 GCA_030853985.1 Bacteroidota bacterium
GACTGGCGGAGCAGCTATTTATGCCGCCGCTGCCACCGTGCCCACGCTGGCCGAAAATGGCCTGGCGGCCGAGCTGGTGGACCATATCACGTACCGGGAGCTGCGGACCCGCCGCCCGCTCGACAAGTTCTCGCAGCCCGAATTGCTGGCCCACGAAAGCGTGGTGTTGGTGAACGGCAACCACTTCCGCGCTCGCCAGCAGGTCGTCATCATCGACCCGCGCAAGCCGCTGAATAAAAAGCTCGACCGTCTCACCGACGTGCGTCTGATTCTCCTCGCCGAAGGCCAGACGGAGCTGCCCGCCGTGCTCCTGGCGCACCTTGGCGCCGCCCCGCTGCCACCCGTGCTGCCGCTGGCCGATACCGCCCTAATCGCGGCCTTCATCCGGCAATGGTACCAACTGGCGGTGCCGGTGCTGCGCGGCCTCGTGCTGGCCGGCGGGCGTAGCGAGCGCATGCAAACCGACAAGGGCGCGCTCCACTACCACGGCCTCGACCAGCGCCAGCACACGGCCGCGCTACTAGCCGAATTCTGCCCCGATGTGCGCGTGTCCGTCCGCCCCGACCAGGCCGGAGAGCTGCCCGCCGGCCTCACCGCTCTGCCCGATACCTTCCTGAACCTGGGGCCACTGGGCGGCATCCTCTCTGCTTTTCAGGCCGACCCCAACGCGGCCTGGCTGGTGCTGGCCTGCGACTTGCCCTTCCTCACCCGCCACACGCTGGAATACCTGGTGAGCAACCGGCAGCCGGCCCGCCTGGCCACGTCTTTCCGCAGCCCGTGGGATGGGTTCCCGGAGCCGCTGGTCAGCATCTGGGAGCCGCGCAGCTACGGGCAGCTGCTGCGGTTTCTGGGCTTGGGCTACTCCTGCCCGCGCAAGGCGCTCATCAATTCCGACATCGCATTACTAGCTCCGCCCGTATCCGGCGAATTGCGCAACGTGAACACGCCGCAGGAGCGCGCGGCCGCCACGCAGGAACTGCAAAAAACGGTTGGTCAGTAGCTGTTGGCTAACGATTAATCATGGGTGCGCCGCCACCCACTCGGTGCCGTCCTCGTATTCCTCACGCTTCCAGATGGTTACCACTTGTTTCAGCGTGTCGATGATGAACTGGCAGGCGGCGAAGCTTTCGGCGCGGTGCGGCGTGGCTACGGCTACTACCACGGCCACATCGCCGAGCTCCAACGTGCCTTTGCGGTGCACCACGGCCACTTCCTGGAGCATGGGCCACTGCTCGTAGGCCTGCGCCACCACGTGGCCGAGCTGCGTGAGGGCCATGCTGTCGTACGACTCGTAGTGCAGCCGGCGCACCGGCCGCCCGCCCGACTGGTTGCGCACCGTGCCGATGAAGGCATTGACCGCCCCGGCGGCATCGGTTTGCACGGCCGCGAGGGCGGCGGCAATGTCAATGGGCTGGTCGGTGATGGAGAGATGGGGAGTCATGCAGGAGTTGGGCGGATGTAGCGCGAACGTTGTAGTTCGCGTCCTCGCGCCGTTTTGTAAGTCGTTCGGATACCGTTCTGGACGCGAACTACAACGTTCGCGCTACTGAAAATCAGCCACCGGCCACGGGCGGAATGAGGGCAATTTCGTCCGTGGTATGCAGCGGCTGGTCGGCGCTGGCGTACTCGTTGTTGACGGCCACGGCGCAGCTGCGCAGGTCGCCGAGGGCCGGGTATTGCTGGCGCATCTCGGCCAGCAGCTCGGCCACGGTGGTGGGGGCGGGGGCCGGCAGTTCGATGACGGACGTGCCCACGATGTCGCGGGTGATGCCGAAGAGGGCGACTTTTAATGACATATCTTGGGCGGTATTTGTGGGGAAAAACCAGCGCGGCGCGGCCGTTCGGAGCCGGGTCGCCGCCGCGGCCTGAACACCTTTCGCTCGTCGCAGGTTTACCACAAGCCGGCAGTCTTACGTACAGCCGAGCAAAATTGGTGATAAACGTGCTTCCATCTCTCCTCGCCTCGGCCGCGCCGGCCCTCACGCCCCTCTACGACCAGCACGGCCGGCCGCTCGAATACCTGCGCCTGGCCGTGACGGACCGCTGCAACCTGCGCTGCTTCTACTGCATGCCCGAACAAGGCATTAAGTACATGCCCAAGCACGAGCTGCTGAGCTACGAGGAAATGCTGCGCCTCACGGGCCTGCTGGCCGGCCTGGGCGTGCGAAAAGTGCGCCTGACGGGCGGCGAGCCCTTCGTGCGGCGCGACCTGGTGCCCTTCATGGAGCAGTTGGCCCAGCTGCCGGGTATCGATGATATCAGCCTGACTACCAACGGTGTGCTCACCGCGCCGCACGTGCCCGCCCTGGCCCGCCTCGGCGTGAAGGCCGTGAACCTTAGCCTCGACACGCTAGACCGCGAGCGGTTCTTCCAGATTACGCGGCGCGACGAGCTGCCCAAGGTGCTCGAAACCTTCCACGCGCTGCTCGATGCCGGTATTCAGGTGAAAATCAACGCCGTGGTAATGGATGGGCAGAACATCGACGCCCTCGTGCCACTGGCCGCCCTAAGCCGCGACCTGCCCGTAGACGTGCGCTTCATTGAGGAAATGCCCTTCAACGGCGGCAGCCACGAAGCCGGCCCCGCCACCCTGCCCTGGAACCACGTCCGCATCCGCCAGCACCTGGAAGACCATTTCGGCGCGCTCCAGCCCATCAGTATGGCGGCCGGGGCTACGGCTTCGGAGTACCGCATTGCCGGGCACCGGGGCACGGTGGGCATCATCGCGGCCTACTCGCGCACCTTTTGCGGCACCTGCAACCGCCTGCGCCTCACGGCAGAGGGCGGAATCAAAACCTGCCTCTACGACCAGGGCGTGCTCGATACCCGCGCCCTGCTGCGCGGCGGCAAGTCGGACGAGGAGATTGTGGCGGCCCTATCGGCCGCTTTCCGCCACCGGGCGGCCAACGGCTTCGAGGCGGAGCGGCAGCGGCCACTGCACCAGCTTAGCTTCGAGAGCATGGCCACAATTGGGGGATAATTGCTGATAATCAGCACATAAAGAGCGGCTTGCGGGTTGATTGGCATCGCGCAAGCAGTCGGAAACGTTTGTTGGAATGGAAGCACTGCTTTGGCAAAGCGGGCAACTTCGCGGGGCTGGCCGGCGTTGGCAACGCTTGCGATTGGCTGAAACCGGAACCCCGGTTCCGGCGGGTCGCCAATGAGCTTTTGGATTACCATGGACATGATTTCGCTGCCGCCGGCCGCTGGCTACACTTCCCGTAAAACCCACCGCCTGGCGGTGGGCGCGTTGTTTTTTTTGCTGGGCTTGTGCTTTGCCAGCTGGGCCTCACGGATTCCGAGCGTGCAGCAGCAGATGGGCATTTCGGAGGCCGCGCTGGGCGGGGTGCTGCTCACTATTCCGCTGGGGCAGCTGGTGTCGCTGCCGCTGGCGGGCTGGCTGGTGGCGAAGCAGGGCAGCCGGCGCGTGGTGCTCTGGGGCGTGGGGCTGTATGTGGTGGCGCTGCTGGGACTGGGCTGGGCCAGCAGCTTATGGCAGCTACTGCCGTGCCTGGTGCTGTTTGGCGTGGGCGGCAACCTTACCAATATTTCGGTGAACACCCAGGCCGTGGGCGTGGAGCGGCTGTATAAGCACAAGCCCATCATGGCGTCCTTTCACGGGCTCTGGAGCCTGGCGGGCTTCGTGGCGGCCGCCATCGGCTTGCTGATGATTGGACACGCGGTGCCGCCGGGTGTGCATTTCCTGGGCATAGCGGCCTTCATTCTGGCCGGGCTGGCGGTGGCGGCCGGCTCCACGGTGCGCGAGGACGCGGCCGGGGACCCCAATCAACCCATTTTCGTGCGTCCTGATAAGGAGTTGCTGGGCTTGGGGGCCATTGCCTTCTGCGCGCTCATCTGCGAGGGGGCCATGTTTGATTGGAGCGGGGTGTATTTCGAAAAGGTCATTCATGCCGATAAAGCCTGGGTGGGCGCGGGCTACACCGCCTTTATGAGCACGATGGCGGCCGGCCGGTTCGGGGCCGACTGGCTGGCCCATCGCCTCGGAC
>JALYUH010000303.1 GCA_030853985.1 Bacteroidota bacterium
GGGGCGCTAGCACTATGGGGCTGCGAAAAGGTGGCGCCTGCCGAGCTTAGCCCCGCGGCCGTGCCCGTTTCTCAATCCCTGACCCAGGCGTCCGTGCTCACGCCGGCCCAAGCCGCGTGGCAGGACTTTGTGAGCCGGGTGGAACGGGGCGAAATCAAGGACCCTGTGGGCCAGTACGTCGCCAAAACAACCAAAGCAATGGCGGACGCGGGCGGCCATCGCCTAGTGCGTCCCAAAGTGGACGTATTGCTGCGGGACGCCAGCAAGGGCTACGCGCTACGGGCGGGGCAGCGGGCGGGGGCCGGCGCGGCGACCAACGTGATAGACGAGCCCTGCGTATCTCAGGACTACGACCCGTGCGGTCCTTGTTATAATGGGCCTGGGGGCTGCGGTGGGGGCGGCGGCCTATACAGCACCTTCACCACTTCCAAAAACCTGGGCGGCGGCAGCTACATCCACGACTTGAAGCTGGTCGAGGGAAACGAGAATAGCACCAGCACCACCAGCACTGTGGGAGCAGGATATACCAAGCTATACGCCGACTTGAATAAAGGAGCGGGAGGGGCTTATGTTTATCTGTGTTTTCAACGCAACCCCAATCAGGTGTTGAATGGCGTGGAGTATACCTACAATTATCCCTACTCCGGACCCAACGAAGTACTTACTGCTTTCCAAACGCAATACGGCAGCTTTACGAATAGCACGCCGAAGCCGGACCCGTATTTTTATTCAATCTGGGTGCCGAACCAAAACCCGAATGTTTACTGGGATAGGGTCGACTTGAACGCAGGAGCGGGAGGCGATTATATTTACTCATTCCAAGCTAAAAGCCCGTTTGTTCCAAACTACAGAGTCATTTCTCAAGTAGGCATTCTGTCAGGCAACAGCAGCACGATTAATCCTCCAGCAGGTTGGGTGAAATATCCGAAAGACCTGAACGAAGGAGCTGGGGAGAACACATATACTTCTGCTACCAGTAGGGAGGGTACAGCATGAGACAATCGCGCATCATAAGTGTTACCTTAATAGCTGCCCTCAAATTAGGTGGTTTTTGTAATGCTCAAACGATTCAGCCAGCAAAAGCGCCTACGACGTATTATGTCGGAGTCCAAAGCTTCCGGGGTAGATACGAAGTGTTTTACCCCACTACTCCGAGCGAAGTAGGCGTAGAGCCGTGGCAACTGGTAGCAGGGATACAACTCGCGCCGCGCTGGGTAGTGCAGGTAGGCTACTCCTATTCAAGCCGCCGTTCGGTTGAGGACCCCTCTTATACCGGTACTACGCTCATCGGACAATACATTTCCGGCCGACGCGGTTCGGATTCGCACGAGCAAGCAGTTCCCTTGTTGCTGAATTATGCCGTAGTGCGGAGCCCAAATCCGCGCTTGCAAATAGACGTTATTGTTGGCTTAACTTGGGTGCAAACGGCTTTCCGGAGTTATGGTACCGATTACATAGATGGCCAGGTAGCAAAAGAATATTACGTAAGCGACCACGCCACTCAGTTCTACTTCACTGGCGGTTTAGGGGCACGCTATCCTTTTGGTCGGCACTTTGAAGGCGTATTTAACTGGACGTACAGCCGTAATTTTCGCTCGGTCCCGGAAGTCGTCCATTTCAGTGTCACCGGCAACCGCTACGGCTTGACCCGGGCGCTAAGCCTGGGCCTGCGCTACCGTTTTGCGGTAAAGAAGAAAGTGCCCGCTGCTGGCTCATGAGTTTCTGGGAGTTGCCGCCCAAAAACCACAACAGGGCACCCCACGGGGTGCCCTGTTTGCTTCCAACCCACCCGTCCGCTACGCCTTACGCGGCACGGGCGGCGCGGGCGGCGGGGACGTGTCGGTCACCACGTAGTCGGCGTATTTGTGGGCATCGGTGGTGGCGAAGAGGGCCTTGCCGCTGCTGCAGAGGGCAATGACGCAATTGAATGTCTGGTGTCAACCAGATATTTGCTGACTGTTATGCTCTGGCAGTGAATAAAACGTTTTAATCGGCAAGCCGTAGGAAAGCTCGCCTACCTTTCCAGTAGAGCACATCCTCTATGAAGCAAAATCCTTGTTTGCCTTTTTTAGGCTTACTGATAATTTTTAGCTCCACTACTTCCTGTCAGGAAAAACTACCCAACAACCAGGCAGCGGAACGTACGGTAGAAAGTTCTGCTCAAACAGATGCAGATAGTTCACGCCAGAAAGCCGTCCGACTTCTAGCGAGCCGCTTGCGTTGGTATCATGATTCCGATTCTTTGGCAGCGGCAAACCCCGGTTCTACTGATGGGGATATTCTGGATGTTGGCAAACGTCGTTTCGTATTCAAAACGCGAACTGAATTAAGAGCAGATTTAAACCGGGTTTTGGACTCCTTGCGCCATACTGGCCCGTTAGTTATGGGCAGCGTTGGTGAAGCAACCGATACCGTTTCTTACAATGGTCCCCGTGTTCGTAGCATCCCAAACAAGTAGCCCAAACAATTTCTTCTCCAACCTTTCCCAAATTCAGAACGCATTTTTTACGACGTAAAAAAAGAGAAAATCGGCCCCGTTACTACCAACGTAGCCGAGTTCTTACTGCCACGCTTAGGGCCGTTATATCCACAGATATATATCACCGTCCGGTATCTAATTCACCCCATAACGGGACTGTTTATTTATAAAAAAGAAGAGGATATTGAATGCTTCTTTTCGCCCAATGGATGGGATTCTACCGGAGACTTCAGTGCTCCGAATCAGAATCTTGAGAAGTCGATGTCGCGTGACCAAAAACTATTGCACTACAAAACACGCATCACCGTAAGGCTTGGTGATGCCAAAGCATCATTAGGTATCAAAGATTCGGGCGTTGAATTTTCGGCTCCTCACCAGACCGTTAGTATTCGGATTGAGGGGCACATTGATACCCGGGGCCACGGCAGGGCTACCTGCTGGAAGGTTTAGCACTGCTCTGATGCGTGCTGGTTTGAACGTAATCAGACTCATAAAACCACAACAGGGCACCCCACGGGGTGCCCTGTTTCGTTCCAACCCACCCCGCCGCTACGCCTTGCCCGGCACGGGCGGCGCGGGCGTGTCGGTCACCACGTAGTCCTGGTATTTGCGGGCATCGGTGGTGGCATAGAGGGCCTTGCCGATGCCGCAGAGGTCGATAAGCTCGATGTAGAGGGCGTTGCCGGCCAGGATGCGGGTGTCGGCGGCGCGGCCCCGGGCGGCTTCGGCGTCCTGCTGCTGGCCCAGCAGGTCCAGAAACTTGGCGGCGGAGGCGGCCAGCGTGTCCAGCATGGCGGGCGTGAGACCGGCTTTGGCATAGTCGGCCAGGTGGGCGCGGCCCACGCGCACCACCCGCAGCAGGCCCACGTAGAGGTCGGCCTCGGGGCCGGTAGCCAGGCCGGTACTCCCGAACATCTTGTAGCTAGCCGAGCGCGCATCGTGCACCGTGCCCACGATGCCCATGATGGCTTGCAGCGCCGTAATGGCTTGGGCCTTCGCGGTTTCTTTGGCATCGGTGGCGTTCTGCTTGGCGGCATCGAGCTCGATGTCAGTGGGCAGGATTTCGTAGGCCTGCCGCTGCTGGTCGAAGGCGGCAATGCGCTGGGCATCCACGCCGCGCGGGGCCAGCTCGGCGGCATCGCGCACGAGGTAGCCGTGCTTGTCGAAGCTGACCTTAATCAGCTCGCTCTGGGCCATGTTGTAGAGGGAAACGGGTTGCGTTTGGCGCATGGTAAAAGGGGGAAAGGAGTACTGGGATAGACAATTAGCCCCAACCGCAGCCGGAGGTGCGTCCAAGGTAGCGAAACGCTGCGCAATTCGCTCCGCCCGCTCCGCACATCCCCCTAATCGGTCGGCGCGAGCCCCTAAACGCTCCGCGTCCCGCCCCAAACCGCCCGCCCCTCCCCTTAAAGCTCCGGCGCACCCCACCGCCCGCGCCGCCACCCCCATTAAACGCGCAGCTGACTCGATTAAACGGTCAGCTGGACCTCTTTTCGGGCGTTTAGAGGCAGCAGCGCGGGGTTGGTTGTGGGCGGCCCCGCGCCGGGGCTGGTGCGGCGACGCAACGGCCGGGGCCGCCGGGCGTGCCCGGCCCGGTGGGGTGGGGCCGGCCTACGCCGGGGAGGAATCGGGCGTCGGTGGGGGCGTAGCGGGCCTTGCCGCTGCCGCAGTGGGCGATAAGCTCGGGGTAGCGGGCGGCAACGCGCCGACTTCAGGCATGCGGGCGAGCGCAGAAATTGGGTTGCGTCCAACCGGTGGCCTCGCTGCCAAACCCGGCCAAAGCACCGCTTTCCGGCGAATATATTCGGCCAGGGTGTAAGGCTGGTAGCCGGCCGGCGTCAGATGCAGCACCAATTGGGTTGCTTTGCCCGATGAACATGCTTTACATGAACACACTTGCTTTAGTTGCCGGCGCGCTGCTCTTCGCCGCGCCAGCGCTGGCCCAGATGACTGCCCCACTCACTGCTTCGGCCCTGGCCGTGGGCGACCGGGCCCCGGCTTTCAAAGGCACCGATGCCGCCGGCCGGCCGGTTGAGCTCGCCCGGCTCCTGAAAAAAGGGCCGGTGGTGCTCTATTTCTACCGGGGGCAATGGTGCCCGTATTGCAGCAAGGAGCTGAGCCAGCTGCAGGATTCGCTGGCCGTCCTCACCCGCCAAGGGGCGCAGGTGGTCGTGGTGACGCCCGAAACGGCGGAAAACATCGGTAAAACCGTGGCCAAAACCAAGGCCACCTTTCCCATCGTGCACGACCAGGATTTTGCCATCATGAAAGCCTACCACACGGCGTTCACCGTCGACCCGGCCACCGTGGCCAAGTACAAAGGCTTTGGGGTCGATTTGCAACAGGCCAACGGGGCCGCTACCGAGGTGCTGCCGGTGCCGGCCACCTACATTATTGGCCGCGATGGCCGCATCCGCTTTGCTTATTTCAACCCCGACTACCGCCAGCGCGTGAGTGTGCGGCAAGTGGCGCGGGCGCTGGCGCAGTAGCGGCAGTTTGGTTGAGCAAGCTGCTCCTGTCGGCGTACCCCGTATTTATAATTCGGGGTACGCCGTACTTGTAGCGCAGGCAGTCTCCTGGCCACGAGCTGTCCGCGGCGCGCACGTATTATTACAGCCGGGCCGTGGCCAGCCAGCACGAGCCCTGCCGGAATTGCTTTATTCCGGCAGGGCTGCGTCATTTGCGGCCGCACGCTTCGCCCGACGACTATGCCCGATACCATCCTCCAAGCCATCAGTATCTACAAGCTGCTGGTGCCGCTGCGCGAGCCGTTCGTGATTTCCCTCGGGCCGCTGCTGGCGGCGGAGAACATCATTGTGGTGCTGCGCACCGCTGGCGGCCTCGTCGGCTACGGCGAGTGCAGCCCCTTCCCCACCATCAACGGCGAGAGCGTGGACACCGGCTTCCTCGTGGGGCAGTATTTCGCCCCGGCGCTAATGGGCCGCGACGCGCTGGACCTACCCGGCTGCCTGGCCGAAATGGACCGCATCATCTACGGCAACAGCAGCATCAAAAGCGCCTTCGATATTGCCCTGCACGACCTGGCGGCCCAACACGCCGGCCTGCCGCTCTACGAATTCCTGGGTGGCAAAAACGATAAAATCCTCACCACCGACATGACCGTGAGCCTCGGCCCGCCCGCCAAAATGCGGGCCGATGCCGGGCGGTTTCAGCGGGAAGGCTTCCCGGCCATCAAGGTGAAACTGGGGGGTAGTTTGGAAGAGGACGTGGCCCGCATCCGGGCCATCCGGGACGGCATCGGCCCCACGCACCCGCTGCGCGTGGATGCCAACCAGGGCTGGCGCACGGCCGACAACGCCATTGCCGTGCTGCGGGCGCTGGGCGGGTTCAACATCGAGCACTGCGAAGAGCCCATTCTGCGCCAGCATTTCATGGAGCTAAGCCGGGTTTCGGCCGCCTCGCCCATCCCCATTATGGCCGACGAAAGCTGCGGCGACGAGCACGACGCGGCCCGCCTCATTCAATTAAACGCCTGCCAGCTGCTCAACATCAAGCTGGGCAAGTCCTCCGGCTTTCATCGGGCCCAGAAAATCGCCAAGCTGGGCCAGGCCGCCGGCCTCACGCTGCAAGTAGGCGGCTTCCTCGAATCGCGCCTGGGCATGACGGCCGCCGCCCACCTGGCCCTAAGCAACCCAGCCATCCACCACTGCGATTTCGACACGCCGCTTATGTTCACGGCCGACCCCGTGGTGGGCGGTTTCCGCTACCGCCCGGGCGGCGTAATTGAGATGCCCACCGGCCCCGGCCTGGGCGCGACCATCGACGAGGCGTGGCTGCGCCGGGCCGAACAAGTACATTTCTGATGCGGAACAATAGTCCTGTCTGGGGCCAGCTGCTGCTGTTGCTCGCGCTGCTGGCCGCTCCCGCCGCCGCCCGCGCCCAGGGCAACGCCCTGCGCCAGGTGCTGCGCCACGATACCGTGGGCCTGGGCCGGGTGCTGGCCCAACCGGAGGTCTACCGCCTGCAAATCCTCTACACCCGCATTCAGCGCGATGCGGCGGGGCGGCCGCATTTCCGCACCACCGGCTACCACCTGCGACCGCGCCAGTATTTCTACCCCGCCAGCACCGTGAAGCTGGCCGCCGCCGCGCTGGCCCTGCAAAAGCTGCGGGCTTTGTCGGCCACTGCGCCCGGCCTCAGCCCCGATTCGCCCATGCTCACCGACTCGGCCTTCGCGGGCCAGACGCGGGTGCGGCGTGATACCAGCGCCGCCGCCGGCCGGCCCACCGTGGGCAACTACCTGCGCAAAGCGCTACTCGTGAGCGATAATGATGCCTTCAACCGGCTCTATGAATTTGTGGGCCCCGAAGCGCTGAACCGCGAGCTGGCCCGCCTGGGCCTGCGCCGCAGCCGCCTGCTGCACCGCCTTTCGGTGGGCGACCAGGAGCCCGGAGCCCGCCACACCAACCCCCTGCGCTTTTTCGCCGACACGGCGGCCACGCAGCTGCTGTATGTCCAGCCCGCCGGCTACTACGCCGGCCCCTGGCCCCGGCTGGGGCTGCACGGCGAGGCCATCGGCGAGGCCTACCTGAAAGGCGACCAGAAAGTAGCCGGGCCCATGGATTTTAGCCGGAAAAATGCCTTCTCGCTGCCCGACCAGCAGCATTTGCTGCGCGTTATGCTGTTCCCGGAAAGCGTGCCCGCCGGCCGCCGCCTGCGCCTCGCGCCAGCCGACTACGCCCGGCTCCGCGCCGCGTTGTCGGAGTTGCCGCGCGAAAGCCCGCACCCGCGCTATGATGCAGTCCATTACCCCGATACCTACGCGAAGTTCCTGCTGGGCGGGGCGGGGCTGGCCACGCTGCCGCCGGGCGTGCGGGTGTTCAATAAAATCGGTCAGGCCTACGGCTTTCTCATCGATAATGCCTACGTGCAGGACGAAGCGCACGGCGTGGAATTCCTGCTTAGCGCCGTGCTCTACGTGAATGCCGACGGCGTGCTGAACGACGATAAATACGAGTACGACGCCATCGGCTTCCCGTTTTTGCGCGACCTGGGCCAGCGGGTGTACGAGGCCGAGCTGCGGCAAAAAGCCACCGTGCCAAAGCTGCGCTAAAGAAACCGCGCTAAAGAAACCGCGCTTTCAGCTCCGGCGTGGGCAGCCAGCAGCTTTCCTGCCGCCCAAACCAGCGGTAGCGATGCCGCGCCACGAAGCGGTAGGCGGCATCGCGCCAGAGACGGGGCAGCAGCCGGCCCACGCCCAGCAGCCGCCACGGCCCGCCCAGCGTGCGGGCAATGCGCAGCACGGCATCGGAGTGCGAATACAGCTTGCCATCCAGCTCCAGCAGCACCGATTCGGGCTCGGCTGCCATGGCTGCGGCATCCACGCCGTGCGCGGCCAGCACCGCCTGTCCGGCGTCGCTTTGCAGGGCCGCAAACTGAAATTTCCCCGCTGGGTCGTGCCGAATCACGAACTGCACGAAGCCGTTGCAGAGGTTGCACACGCCATCGAAGAGAATGAGAGCCATTCTTTGTAGTGGTTAGTTGTTGATTAACGGTTAATAATCTTCGGAAATAGGTATGCCAATAACTGGTTAATTAACCGTTAATCATTAACAACTAACCATCAATTACGCCCACTGTTTGAGGTACTGGAACACCTCCGGGTGCGTGAGCAGGCCGCCGTGGTGCTGCTGGTTGAACACGGCGGTGCGCACGCTGGCCCCGGCGGGCAGCGCGGCCTCATCGCCAAACGTGGCGTGGCCGCGGGCGCTGCCCTGGCCCACGAGGCCATCGCCGAAATATTCGCGCAGGGCCGAGGGCCGGGTGGCCCGCAGCCACGAGCCCATCAGAATATGGTACTGCACGCCGGGCAGCGGCGGCACGGGCGTGCGCGGCGGCGTGAGGTCGTTGGCGTGGGCATCCTGCCAGTCCGCATCCACCAGAATGGAGTAGCGCATATCCTTGATGCCGTTGCTGCGCTGGTTGAGGGCCTTGCTCAAAAACCGCGTCGGAAACAGGTTGATGCGCTCCAGCAGCCGCGCCGTGAAGTGCGAGTTCTGCTCCAGCCACGAGCCGTCGTTGGGCGTACCGATAAGGAAGATGGAGCGCAAATGGGCCAGCCAGGACGGTTTATCATTAATTAATAATTGAGAATTAGTAATTAAGAACTCCTCGTTATTGTCCTGGAATCCTTGCCTGACGTTAGGGCTTAATTCTTCCTTATTAATTATTAATTCACTGCCATAATGCCCTGCCGAGCGGATGCTGAGCCCGCCCATGCTGTGGCCCACCAGCACGAGTTCGCCGATGGCATCGGGCCAGGTATTTACCAGCTCGGTGAGCAGGCGGTGGAGCTCGCGGCCGTTTTGGGAAAGGTGCAGGCCCGAGTTGAAGCGCAGGTAGAGGGCGCGGCTGCCGGTTTCTTCGGCCAGGCGCGGGCCGTAGCGGCGGCTGCCGGACGCATCGCCAAAGCCGGTTTGCCAGATGAGTTCGTCGCCCATTAGGCCGTGGACGTAAACCACCGTTTTCTGGCGGATTTCGGCCAGGCCCAGGTCGGCCACGGCCACGTCGTGGCCACCGCGCCGGAAGCTCATCTGAATGGCGCGCGGGTCGAAGCGGGCGGCCAGCTGGTCACCGAGTGCGCCGTTGAGCACGGGCAGGAAAAAATGCTGGTGCGCCTGCCCGGCCCGCACCAGGTAGCTGGCGCCCTGCACGGGCAGCAGGGCGGCGCGCCCCACCGCCCCCAGGGCACGGCGGAAGCGGGAAGGCGGCTTGGGGGCGGAATCGGACATGGGCAGGGAAAGGCAGCCAACGGCCGCGCGTGTTTCCCGAAAGTACCGCTGACCCGGCCATAAGGTTGGCCTTCCGTCCGAAATCAACGTACTTTGCAGAACTAATTCCAAGCACTACTTCATGAAGCTTTCCCTCCGTCCCGCCCTGGCCCTGTTGCTGGGCACCGCTTTGGCGGCCTCGCTCGCGTCCTGCGACAACAATTGGAGCCCCGGCACCAATTACGCGTTACGCCACGGTTTCAGCAACCCGCCCGGCTGGCACAGCTCCGACGTGGACCGTGACAGCATCAACAACCAGCAGCGCGTGGAGCCCGCCAGCGGCGAAGGCTCGGCCACGGCCATCAAAAACGGCACCGTGCAGGACAAGCTGAACTCGGCCTCGGCCGGCGCCAGCGCCACCGGCGGCCAAACCGCCAGCGGCCAGATGGGTGCCGTGGACGACGCGCAAGCCAAGAAATAATCTGGCGTTTGCCAAACGCAAAAAGCCCGCTGCCATTACGGTAGCGGGCTTTTTGCGTTCGGGCTGAGGGTTGGAGCCGGCTACTCGGCCACCGGCAGCTGCCCCACGCGGGCGTAGCCGAAGCGCACGGGCGGCGCGACCGCGTGGTAGCCATCGAGGCCGGAAATGGCGGCGGTGCCGGCCGCCGCAAGGTCCAGCGTGCCATCGGGGCGCAGCAGCTCGTCGCGCAAATAAACGTGCTCCACGGTGCCCACCAGCAGCACGGTGCCGTTGCTGATGTGGTGCTCTTCCAGCAGCCGTAGGCCGATGCTGACGGCGCTTTCGGCCACGTAGGGCGCGGCAAAACCGTCACGGAATTCGGCCGTGAAGCCGCAGGCCTCGAACTCCGAAACCTCATCGGGGAAGTTGGCCGAGGTGTAGTGCGCCTGGGCCGCCAGCGCCTCGGGCACGTGGTTGAGGGTATAGCAGCCGCTGGCTTTCAGGTTGGCGGAGGTGTGGCGGGGCACGGTGGTGGGGCGCGTGACGATGCCCAGCAGGGCGGGGTCGGAGCCCAGGTGCAGGGCCGAGCTGAACACGGCCAGATTGGTGCGGCCGTCGGGCGCAGCGGTGCCCACCAGGTTGGCTGGCTTGAAGCCCGGCAGGCCGTTGACGAGGTTGAGGCGGTAGATTTTGTCGAAGCCGGCGATGTCGGCGGCGGTGAGGTGGCGCATGTTACGCTTCGCTTAATGAGCAATGAAGAATGAGCAAGTAAGCCGGCATCCTGGGAATTGTTCAGGTTGGTGCGGCGGCCGGCCGGGGCGGGGCGGTGGGGCAGGCGGCGCATCGAGCTTTCGCCCTATCTTGGCAGCGGCTTTTTCAACCTGCTTTTTCTGCAAAAACATGCGCTTCTTTTTACGTCTGCTGGGGCTGGGGATTCTGCTGCTGCTGGTGGTGCTGGTGGTGAACGTGCTGCGCCTGCCCGCGCACCAGCTGGGCGCGGTGCCGGCCGCGCCGGCGGTGGCGCTGCCCGATTCGGCCCTGGCCCGCCTGGCTGGCGCGCTGCGGATTCCGACCGTTTCCACCCCCGACTACGCCCAGACCGATACCGCGCAGTTCGGGCGCTTCAACCGCTACCTGCGGCAGTCGTTTCCGAAAGTCTACGCGCAGCTCAAGCTGGAGAAATTCAACGATTACGGCCTGCTCTTCACCTGGGCCGGCAGCAATGCGGCGCTGAAACCCGCGCTGCTGCTGGGCCACTACGACGTGGTGCCCGTGCTGCCCGGCACCGAGGGCCAGTGGGCGCGCCCGCCCTTCGCCGGCGCGCGGGCCGACGGCTACCTCTACGGTCGCGGCACCCTTGATGACAAGGCCAGCGTGCTGGCCCAGCTCGAAGCCGTGGAATACCTGCTCGGCACCGGTTTCCGGCCCGCGCGCACGCTGCTGCTGGCCTTCGGGCACGATGAGGAAAGCCAGGGCCGCCGGGGCGCGGGGGCCATTTCGGCCGCGCTACGGCAGCGCGGCACCCAGCTCGAATACGTGCTTGACGAGGGCGGCCTGGTGAAAACCGACGGCGTGCCCGGCGTCAAAAAGCCCGTGGCGCTGGTGGGCATCACCGAAAAAGGCTACCTCACGCTGGAGCTCACGGCTACCGGGGCGGGCGGCCACTCCTCCATGCCCCCGGCCCAGACGAGCATTGGCGCGGTGGCGGCGGCCGTGGTGAAGCTGGAGCAAAATCCGTTTCCAGCCCGATTGGAAGGCGGCGACAACGACCTGCTCGACTACCTGGCCTCGGAAGTGCCGCTGGGCCAACGACTGGCGTTTGCCAACCGCTGGCTGTTGGGCGGCATCATCAAGCAAAAGCTGGCGGGTACGGCTTCCGGCAACGCCACGCTGCGCACCACCACGGCCGCCACCATTTTCCGGGCCGGGGCCAAGGAAAACGTGCTGCCGATTGATGCCACGGCCACCGTCAATTTCCGCCTGCTGCCCGGCGACTCGGTGGCCGGCGTGGTGCGCGAGGTCCGTCGCATCATTGCCGATGAGAAAATTGTCCTCAAAGTCATCGGCCAACCCAGCGCCCCGTCGCCGGTTTCGGACCCCAACGCGGCGGCGTTTCAGCGGCTGCACCGCACCATTCGCAGCGTGTTTCCGGCCGCCATCGTCGCGCCCTACGTGACAGTAGCTACCACCGATGCGCGCCAGTATACCGCCCTAAGCCCCAACGTGTACCGCTTCCTGCCCATCCAAATGAACCAGGCCGCCATTGAGAGCCTGCACGGCAACAACGAGCGGCTGGCCCTGGCCAACTACCCGCTGATGGTGCAGTTTTACGCCGCGCTCATCCGCAACAGCCAGTAAACCCGTAGCGCGGGCGCTGCGAGTCTGCGCGGGAGTGGCGCGGGAAAGACGTAATCTGTTCGAAAACTACTTTTGACCAATGACCTGCACCTGCTCCCAATTTCTACCGCTTGAGTTCGACCGTCGCAGCATCAAAAAGCGCATGAAAGCCACGGCCGCGATACACAAGCCGCTGAAGCTGCTGGCCGAAAACGAGGCGCTCAAGCTGAAGCTCCTACAATGCCCGCAGTGCGCCCAACACTGGCAAACCGGCTGGCAATGGAATCTGGGCGGCACCGAATACGCGTATCAGGTGCCGGCAATTGAGGTAGAAACTTGGTTGCAGGAGCCCTACCTGCAACCCGCCGCCTGGATGGTGTACACCGCGATGATGGAGCCCTACTACGCCAAAAACACGTTCGAGCCCAGCGAAAAGCCCTGCGCCGTTGCGCAGTGCCCGAACCAGGCCATCCGGTTCAGCGGCGTTTGCGAGGGGCACCACGTTGCGCAGCTTCAGCAGTTTGGGATGCTTCCCCGGCGGCCCGTGGGGCGGGTTTTTCCGCCCTACGGCCCTACCGTTCCAGCTTGAAGCCGGGCTCGCGGGCGGGCGGCGCGGTGCGGTTGGCCACGGCCCAGCCGGTGAGGTACATCCACTGGGTCATGCGCGTGAGCTTGGCGTAGTCGATGCGGGCGGGCTCGTCGCGGGGCGTGTGGTAATCGACGTGCAGCAGCGAGGTGTACATGATGGCCGGGATGCCCAGGCGGGCATACGGCAGGTGGTCGGAGCGGAAATACCAGCCTTCGGGGTGCGTGGGCTTGTCCCACTCGGTGTCGAGCTTGAACTTGGGGCCGGCCTGGTTGGCGGCCAGGGCGGTTTTTACGAGGTCGGAGGAGTTCATATGCGGTGGCGTGCTGCCCAGCAGGGCGGCGCTGTCGGCGGCGTTGCGGCCCATCATCTCGGCATTCAACACCGCCACGATGGACGACTGCGGTACCGTGGGGTGGGCCGAAAAATAGGTCGAGCCAATCAGCCCGCGCTCCTCCGAACCCTGGTACACGAACAGAGCCGAACGCCGGCCCGGCTGCTGCTTGAAGGCCCGCATAATGGCCAGCAGCGCCGCGCAGCCGGTAGCGTTGTCGTCGGCACCGTTATAAATCGAGTCGCCGGCGATTGGGGCGCGCACGCCGTCGTGGTCCTGGTGCGTGCTGAAGAGGACGTATTCCTTTTTCAATTGGGCGTCGGTGCCGGGCATTTTGGCCACGATGTTGACGGACGGGTATTGGAAGCTCTCTACCTTCAGCTCGGCGGTGAGCTGCTGGCCGGCTTGCTGCACCCAGCTGGCGGCGCTGGCGGGCAGCCACACCACGGGCGGCGTGCTCACCACTTTGGTACTGGCTGCGCCCGGCAGGCTGTAGCGCCCACGCTCATAAATGTGGCTCCAATGGTCGTAGAGGGCCTGCGAGGGCGCATCCGACACAAACACCACGGCCACCGCGCCGGCCTTGGTCAGTTCGGTGGCCAGCCCGCTGAACTTACCGAAAATGTAGCGCCGGTAGCTGATGCCGTCCGTGGGCGCGCCGGCCAGCTGCACGGCCACGGCTTTGCCCTTCACGTCGGCTTTGGCCAGCTCGGCGGCCGAGCCGGTGCCCACGAACACCAGCGGCGCGTTGATGCTGGCGTTGGTGGGGGCCGTTACCACGCCGTCTTCGTTCAGCTTAATCTCGTGGCTGCCAATGTGGAGCGTGCTGCTTTTGCCCAGGCGGGTGCGCTGCAGGTTGAACCACTGGAAGTAGGTGCCGTCGTCGCCGGCGGGTAGCATGCCGGTAGCCCGAATTTGGTCGGCGAGCCAAACCGAGGCTTTCAACTCGTCGAGCGTGCCGCCCTCGCGGCCCCGGAAATGGTCGCCGGCCAGCCCAAACAAGTCGCGCTTGATGTCGGCTTCGCGGATGGCGCTTTCGGCGTTAGCAGCTTTGGCGGCGGGCTTGCTGGCCGGTTTTTGCTGGGCCGAAGCCGCGAGCGGAGCAGTGAAGAGGGCGCCGGCCAGCAGCAAGCCTGGCAGTGAGCGAAATGGGTGGAGCATAAGAAATAGTGGTGATGAGTGGTAGCAACGCAGCATTGCGTTTCGGTGTTGAACGATAAACTGACGCGGCCCGCCGCTAGGCCCTTCAAAGACGAGACGCAAATAGGCGTCTCTACCTCGTTCTGGCGACCTTCTAAATAGCTTCAATGTTACGGATGGCCCGTGCAAAAGAGTATTTATCACTTGGTAAAGTGGCGGCTTAAGCCGCCGGCGCTGCCAGGGGTTCGCTCCCAATGTAGGTTCTTTCGGGCAGCCGCGAGGCGACCAAGGCAAACAGCGTCACGTTCACGGCCATCAGGACCACCGAAAACCAGTAGAAGTTGGCCCCGTGCAGCCCGGCCAGCCAGCCGCCGCGGGCAATGCTGCCGTTCAGCAGGCTCAGCCCGAAGTTGGCCACCGCGATGGTGAGGACCCACAGCGAAGTTGTGACGCTTTTGAGGGCGCGCGAGGCGTGGGTGTAGGCGTACTCCAGGCCCGTGATGGCCACCATGATAACGCCGCCCACCAGCACGCAGTAGGCCAGAATCTGCCACCAGGCCGAAGGGTGCCCGCCGGCATCAACCCCCGTTTGCACGCCGCCTACGATGCCCACGCCCAGCGCCGCGATAACCATGCCCGTGCCCATGCGCCGCAGCGGCGTTACGCGCACCCCACGGCGGGCCAGGGCCGGGTACAGCCCGTAGGTGAGCAGCGGGTTCAGCCCGATGCCGAACACGATGCCCGACAATTGCAGCTGCTCGGCCAGCGGCCGGAAGCCCGGCCACAACTCGCGGTTGAGATGCGTGGCCTGGAGCACCCACTCCGAAGAGCTTTGCTCGTTCAGCATCCAGAGCACCGGCACGCAGGCGAACACCACGGCCACGCGGCGCAGGGCCGCCCGGTCTTCGCCCGCGCCCAGCGTTTGGCGCAGGCCGGCGCGCAAGCCGGTGGGGGGCACCCGCACGTAGCGCCGCCGCCCCAGCCAGAAGGTGAGCGCCGCCGTGGCCATCAGCAGGCCGGGCACGCCGAAGGCCACGGCCGCCCCAAAATGCTGATAGAGCAGCGGCGTGGCAATGGTGGCCAGGGCCGCGCCCACGTCGATGCTCATCTGAAACCAGCCGAAAGCCTTGGGCAGCAGCCCGGCGTTGGCCGGCGTAAACTGGTCGCCGAGGTTGGCTGTTACGCTCGACTTGATGCCGCCCATGCCCACGGCAATCACCAGCAGGCCCAGCCGGAACCCGTTCAAATCTTCGTTGAAAGCCGACAGCAGCACGTGCCCGGCGCAGTACAGTATCGACAGATAGAGAATAACCCGGTACTTGCCCAGCACCCAATCGGCAAGCAGCGCGCCCAGTACCGGCAGCGCGTAGCCCAGCGCCGAAAACGTGTGTACCAACTCGTTGGCCCGGGCTTCGGCCCCGGCCGTGAGCCCTTCGCTGTGCGTGGGGTTGAAAAACTGCGCCACCAGAAACGTGGGCAGTATCGTCATCATGCCGTAGTAGCTGAACCGCTCGGCCACCTCGCTGCCGATAATAAACGGCAACGCGCGCGGGAAACGAGCGGTTGCAGCCGGGGCCGGAGAGGCAGTAGCAGCGGCAGCAGCGGGGGAGGGCGTCATTTGAATGGGACAATAAAGGAACGTCATGCCGAGCGGAGCCGAGGCATCTCG
>JALYUH010000318.1 GCA_030853985.1 Bacteroidota bacterium
GCAAAGAACAGGTATTTAAGGGTGTCATGCAGGCGGTGGAGCTGGCGCGTAAAACCACTCTTGTCCAGCGCTTTCATGCCCCGTATTACTGCATGTAGCGCCGGGCGGCGGCCAGATTACCGCCGAAGAAACGTGCCCCGAGCAGGGCTGTGGTCAACAGTTCGGCATCGGACAGGTGCCGCCGGTGCGGGGCCTGCGGGCGCGTAAGGCGCAGAAAATCGTCAATGAAGCAGTACATTGCTACCTTCTGCTCTGTCATGGTGCTTGAGGTACGCGAGTGGTCGAAGACCTCAAACCTAGCTGTTCCGTGCCGGAACAGACTTTTTTTTATCCCCACACTACGCCGCAACTTGGGTTAAGACGTATCGACGCGGACGACACCGGCCGGCGAAAACAACGGGGCCGCCCGCAGCACCGGCGCCACCACCACGCGGCCGGTGCTGTCGGCGTAGCCCCAGCGCTCGCCCCGGCGGTAGGGCAGCAGCCTGCCGGGCGGCGGGGCCACTCTGGGCAGGCGCTGCTCGAAACGCGGCGGCGGGGTCTGGGCCTGGGTCGGCAGCGGAAACAGCGCCAGGCCCAGCCAGCCAACAACGGTTAAATAGCTCATCGTACCCAGAAGTAAGGCCTGGATTCCAACGCCAAGTTTCGCAACGCAAAAAGAGGTTTCGCAAAGCTGCCATTCGAGCACCCCTGCGAAACCTCTTTTTCCGTTGCGAACCTGAGCTTACCCCTTCGCCGTAAGCGTGATATACGGGATAATACACTCCTCCAGCGAGATACCGCCGTGCTGGAACGTATCCTTATAATAGTTCAAGTAGTAGTTGTAGTTGTTGGGGTAGGCGAAGAAATAGTCGCCGATGGTGAAAACGTAGGCCGTACTCACGTTCTCACGGGGCAGGAAAATATTTTCCGGCTTGCGCACCACGTACACGTCGCGCGAGTCTTCGAAGCCCAGGTTTTTGCCGTGCTTGTAGCGCAGGTTGGTGTTGGTGTTGCGGTCGCCCACAATCTTGTAGGGGCGCTTGCAGCGGATGGTGCCGTGGTCGGTGGTGATGATGAGCTTGCCCTTTTTCTCGGCAATGGTCTGCATCATTTCGTAGAGCGGCGAGTGCAGGAACCACGAGCGGGTGATGCTGCGGTAGGCCGATTCATCGGCCGCCAGCTCCCGAATCATGGCCATGTCGGTGCGGGCGTGGGAGAGCATGTCCACGAAGTTGTACACGATGACGTTGCACTTGTAGTTGTTGTGCAGGTTGCTCATCTTGCCCAGCAAGTCCTTGCCCGCCTGCAAGTTAGTAATCTTGTGGTAGCTGTGCTTCACCTTCTGGTTGTTCTTCTGGAAGTTGATTTCCATGAACTCGGCCTCGTGCAGGTTTTTGCCCTCGTCGTCCTGGTCGTCCACCCACAGGTTGGGGTATTTCTTCTGAATCTCACTCGGCATCATGCCCGAGAAAATGGCATTGCGCGCATACGCCGTGGTAGTGGGCAGAATAGCGTAGTACATCTCTTCGCTATCCACCGTAAACAGCTCGTTAATAATGGGTTCGAGCACTTTCCACTGGTCGTAGCGCAGGTTGTCAATCAGCACGAAGTACACGGGCGTGTCGCCGGTCGCCTTCAGCGTCGGGAACACCCGCTCCTTGAAGAGCTGGTGCGACATGAGCGGGGCGTTCTTGTCGTCGCCATTCACCCAATCCTCGTAATCCTCGGTGATGAAGCGGCCGAAGTACGAGTTGGCCTCGTCCTTCTGCATGTTGAACACCTCGGCCATGCTCTTGCCCTCGGTTTCGTTGATTTCCAACTCCCAGTACACTAGTTTCTTGTACACGTCGGCCCACTCGGCGGGCGTGAGGCGGTCGGAAAGCTGCATGCCGAGCTGCCGGAAATCGCGCTGGTAGCCCGAGTTGGTGGCCTCACTCACGAGGCGCTTGTTGTCGAGCACCTTCTTAATCGACAGCAGAATCTGGCTCGGGTTCACCGGCTTAATTAGGTAATCGGCGATTTTTGCGCCGATGGCCGACTCCATAATGTGCTCCTCCTCGCTCTTGGTAATCATCACCACGGGCACGGTGGGCCGGATGGCCTTGATTTCGGTGAGCGTCTGCAGGCCGGTGAGGCCGGGCATGTTCTCATCGAGAAACACGAGGTCGTAGCTCTTCTCCTGAATTTCCTCGATGGCATCGGCCCCGCTGTTCACGGGCGTTACCTCGTAGCCTTTTTCCTTGAGAAACAGCAGGTGCGGCTTGAGCAGGTCGATTTCGTCGTCGGCCCAGAGGATGGTGGTTTGTTGCATAGTTAGGGACTTGGGGACTTGGGGTCTTCGGGACGAGGTTGACAGAATAATGTTCGGCCGCCCCGGATGAAGATAGCGGGAAGCCCGCGCCATAAGAAGCTGGCTCGGCCGTGCAAAGTTGCATTTGCCGGAATGGCAGGCCGTAGCTTCGCGTCGAACTATTGACGAACGGCGACGGCAAATGTTGCCCTAATCTGCTGCCCCGCTCCCGATTTTACCATTTCGCTGCCCGCCCTTCGCTTTCTTCCGTGAATAAAAAGAAAATCTTCAACGACCCCGTCTACGGCTTCGTCACCATCCCGACGGAGTTCCTGTTCGACCTCATCGAGAACCCGTATTTCCAGCGGCTGCGGCGCATTCAGCAGCTCGGGCTCACGGGGTTTGTGTATCCTGGGGCGCTGCACACGCGCTTTCACCACGCGCTGGGGGCCATGCACCTGATGTCGCTGGCCCTGCGCACGCTCAAAGACAAGGGCGTGAAGATTTCGGCGGCCGAGGGCGAGGCCGCGCTGGCCGCCATTCTGCTGCACGACATTGGCCACGGCCCCCTCTCCCACGCCCTCGAAACCGCCATTTTCCAAGATGTGCCGCACGAGCAGCTCTCCCTTTTCCTCATGGAGCGGCTGAATAAGGAATTCCACGGCAAGCTCGATTTGGCCATTGCCATTTTCCAGGGCACCTACCTGCGGCCGTTTTTTCACCAGCTGGTGAGCAGCCAGCTCGACATGGACCGCCTCGACTACCTCAACCGCGACTCCTTCTATACCGGTGTGGAAGAAGGCCGCCCCGGGGCCGACCGCCTCATCAAAATGCTGCGCGTGCACGACGAGCGGCTGGTGCTGGAGGAAAAAGCCGTGTACTCAGTCGAGAATTTCCTGGTGAGCCGCCGCCTCATGTACTGGCAGGTGTACCTGCACAAAACCGTGACTTCGGCCGAGCAGATGGTGATTCGGGTGGTGCAGCGGGCCCGCGACCTGGCCCGCCAGGGCGTGGAAGTGCCCGCCAATAGCTGCCTGGGCTACTTTCTGGGCCGCGCCGTGAGCCTGGATGAGTTCGAGAAGGACGACAAAATCCTCAGCCACTTCGTGGAGCTTGATGACTACGACATCTGGTCGGCCATCAAGGCCTGGGCCGGCCACCCCGACGTGGTGCTGAGCTATTTGGCCAAAAGTATTCTGCACCGCAACCTGCTCAAAATCGTGCTCGCCCCCCAGCCGTTTGATGATGATTTTAAGCTCGGTATTCAGGAGCTCATCGCCGATAAATTCAAGCTGCCGATGGCCGAAGCGGCCCTGCTGATGATTTCGGGGCGCCTGAGCAACAGCGCCTACAACGCTAAAAGCCAGGAACCCATCGAAATTCTGACCAAGCTCGGCGACGTGGTGAACGTGATGGAAGCCTCCGACCTGCCCAACATTAAGGCGCTGAGCCAGCGGGTCGAGAAATTCTATATCTGCTACCCAAAGGAGATTGTTTAATAATGGTTAGTGATTAACGGTGAATGGTTAATTAATTTTTCCTTGCCAATTAATCATTTATCACTAACCGTTAACCACTATTTTAGCGCCCCTATGGAATTTACCGTTCAGCAAGTAGCCGACGTTCTCGGCGGCACCGTGGAGGGCGACGCCACCCAGCGCATCTCCAGCCTCGCTAAAATTGAAGAAGCCCAGGCCGGCTCACTCACGTTCCTCTCGAACGCCAAATACGAGCCGTTTCTCTACGAAACCGGCGCTTCGGCCGTCATTGTGGGCCGCGAGCAGGTGCTGCGCCAAGCCGTGCGCCCGGCGCTCATCCGCGTCGAAAATCCCTACATCGCTTTTAGCCAGCTACTTGAGTTTTACGCCCAAGCCACCCGCACGGGCAAGCGCGGCGTCGAGCAGCCTTCCTTCATGGCCGAAAGTGCCCGCATCGGGCCGGGCCACTACCGGGGCGCATTTTCTTATATCGGCGAGAACTGTACGTTGGGCGACAACGTGCTGGTGTTTCCGCAGGCCTACATCGGCGACCGGGCGACGATTGGCGAGGGCAGCATCATCCACGCCGGGGCCAAAATCTATCCTGATACCATTATCGGCAAATTCTGCGTCATCAAGGCTGGCGCGGTAGTGGGCTCCGATGGGTTTGGCTTCGCGCCGCAGCCCGATGGCAGCTACAAGGCCATTCCGCAAATCGGCAACGTGGTGCTGGAGGATTTCGTGAGCATCGGGGCCAATGCGACGATTGATTGCGCCACGCTGGGCTCGACGCGCATCGGGCGGGGCAGCAAAATCGACAACCTCGTGCAGCTGGCCCACAACGTTGAAATCGGCCAGCACACCGTCATTGCTTCGCAAACGGGCATCGCCGGCTCGGCCAGAATCGGCGACCATTGCGTGCTGGCGGGCCAGGTGGGCATGGCCGGCCACGTCACGCTGGCCAACAAAACCACCGTCACGGCGCAGTCGGGCGTGGGCAAGAACGTGAAGCAGGAAGGCACCATCCTGCAAGGCTCCACGGCCTTCGACTTCAGGCAGAACCAGCGCGCCCAAATTGTTTTCCGCCGCCTGCCCGAGCTCGAACAGCGCGTGGCTATGCTGGAGAAGGCCCAAAACACGACGGAAAAGCCCTAGCTTTGTAGCCCCTTAGTTGTCGGTTGCTGGTTGCTGGTTATCAGGTTCCCTGAACTTGTCGGCTTGGCAAACAGCTACCAGCAACTGACAACCAATCAGATGAACGACAAGCAACATACCATTAAAGCGCCCGTGACGGTGCGCGGCGTTGGCCTGCACACCGGCGTGGAAGCCACCATGACGTTTTGCCCCGCGCCCGTGGGCCACGGCTACAAGTTTCAGCGGGTCGATTTGCCCGGCCAGCCCGTGGTGGATGCCGACGTGGACAACGTGGTGGACCTGAGCCGCGGCACGACCATCGAGCAGAACGGGGCCCGCGTGAACACCGTGGAACACACGCTGGCCGCCCTGGTCGGCCTCCAGCTCGATAACGTGCTGATTCAGCTGTCCGGCCCCGAGCCGCCCATCATGGACGGCTCGTCGGCCGAGTTCATCAAGGCCCTGAATACGGTGGGGTTTGAGGAGCAGAACGCGCTGCGCAACTACTACGAAATCCCGGAAAGCATTCGGTACGTGGACAATGCGCGCGGCGTCGAAATCGCGGCCCTGCCCCTGCCCGACTACCGCCTCACGGTGATGGTGGACTACAACTCGCCGGTGCTGGGCTCGCAGCACGCGACGCTGGACGACATCGGCAAGTTCAGCGAGGAAATTGCGTCGTCGCGCACGTTCTGCTTTTTGCACGAGCTGGAAATGCTTTACAAGAACAACCTTATTCGCGGCGGCGACCTCTCGAACGCCATTGTGGTCGTGGACCGCGTGGTGACCGACGACGAGCTCAATGACTTGGCCAAGATGCTGGGCAAGCCGCGCGTGTCGGTGAAAAAGGAAGGCATTTTGAACAACGTGGACCTGCGCCATAAAAACGAGCCCGCCCGCCACAAGCTGCTCGACCTCGTGGGCGACCTTGCTCTGGTGGGCCGCCCGCTGAAAGGCCAGATTCTGGCCGCCCGCCCCGGGCACGCCGCCAACGTGGCCTTCGCCAAAAAAATCAAAAAGAAGATGCTGGAGTCGCGTAGCAACCCGGTGCCGCTCTACGACCCCCTGCGCGAGCCGGTGATGGACATCAACCGCATTATGCAGGTGCTGCCCCACCGCTACCCCTTCATCATGATTGACAAGGTGGTGCACCTGGATGACCAGGTGGTGACGGCGGTGAAAAACGTGTCGATTAATGAGCCGTTCTTCCAAGGCCACTTCCCCGGCAACCCGGTGATGCCCGGCGTGCTGCAGATTGAGGGCCTGGCCCAGACCGGCGGCATTCTGGTGATGAACACCGTGCCCGACCCCGAAAACTACTGGCAGTATTTCCTGGGCATCGAAAATGCCCGCTTCCGCAAAAAGGTGCTGCCCGGCGATACCATCGTGTACCATTGCCAGCTGCTGGCCCCCATCAAGCGCGGCATTGCCAAAATGCGCGGCCAGGCTTTCGTGAATGGCAAGGTGGTGTGCGAAGCCGAAATGAGCGCCGCCATCGTCCGGAAGGACGCTTAGTTTTTAATTATAAATTATGAATTACGAATTATAAATGGCTTGTCGTTCACAGTCTTTTTAATTTATAATTCATAATTTATAATTCATAATTTTCTGAAAGAAGAATGATTTCCCCTCTCGCCCATATTCACCCCGAAGCCCGCCTCGCGGCGAACGTCACCATTGAACCGTTCACGACCATCGCGGCGGACGTCGAAATTGGCGAGGGCACCTGGATTGGGCCGAATGTAACCATTATGGGCGGGGCTCGCATTGGGGCGCACTGCCAGGTTTTTCCGGGGGCCGTTATTAGCGCGGTGCCGCAGGATTTGAAATTTGCCGGCGAGCAAACTACCGCCGAAATTGGCGACTACACCGTGCTGCGCGAATGCGTAACCGTGAACCGCGGCACCGTGGACCGGGGCCGCACCGTGGTGGGCAGCCACTGCCTGCTGCAAGCCTACGTGCACGTGGCCCACGACTGCATTATCGGCGACCACTGCGTGATTTCGAACTCGGTGCAGATTGCCGGCCACGTCACGGTGGGCGACTGGGCCATTCTGGGCGGCACGTCGGCCATTCATCAGTTTGTGAGCATTGGGGCGCATTCCTTTTTGGGCGGCGGCTCGCTGGTCCGGAAAGACATTCCGCCGTTTGTGAAGGCCGCCCGCGAGCCCCTCACCTACGCCGGCGTGAACTCGGTGGGCCTGCGCCGCCGCGGCTACACCGAAGAGCAGGTAACCGACCTGCACAACCTCTACCGCCTGCTGTTTTTGGGCGGCATGAATACGCAGGATGCCATTGCCCGCATCGAGGCCGAAATTGCGCCTTCAATTGAGCGCGACCATGCCCTGGAGTTTATTCGGGCGGCCACGCGCGGCATTATCAAAGGTCCCAAGCGCGACAAAAACGGCGAGGCCGAGCTGGACTAGTCCCCGTTTAATTGTTAATTGTTAATTGTTAATTGAAGCATCCGGTCTGGGCAAGCGCTTCCAGCGCGACTGGATTTTCCGGGGGCTCACGCGCGCATTTCGGCCGGGCAGCGCCACGGCCGTGCTCGGGCCCAACGGCGCGGGCAAAAGCACGCTGCTGAATACGTTTTCGGGCCAGTTGCTGCCCACCGAGGGCACCCTGACGTACGCGCTGGCCGGCCGCCCGCTGGCCGTGGAAGATGTGCCCCGCCACCTGGCCTACGCCGCCCCCTACCTGGAGCTGCTGGAGGAGCTGACGCTGCTGGAGCTGCTGCGCTTTCACACGCAGTTCAAGCCGCTGCGGGCGGGCATCACCACCGATAAACTGGTCGATATCATGTACCTCGGCACAGCCCGGCAGCGGCTAATCCGGGAGTTTTCGTCGGGCATGAAGCAGCGGCTCAAGCTGGGGTTGGCCCTGTACGCCGAAGCGCCGCTGCTGCTGCTTGATGAGCCCACCACCAACCTCGATACCACCGGCGTGGCGTGGTACCAGGAGCACGTGCAGGCCACCCGCGCCGGGCGTACGCTGCTGCTGAGCTCGAACGTGCCGGCCGAGTACGCCTTTTGCGACGAGCACCTGGTGGTAACGGATTTACAGCCCGGAAAGTCCCGCTAATTGCCTGGTGGTAACTTTCGAAACGGCCGGTTGCAGCGTATCAACGGTATTTCTCCGGCAAATAGCGGGGTAGCAACACAACGTAGAATCCGCGCCGGCCGTATCTTCGCGGCCGACAACGGTACTTCTCTTTTTCCACCTCTTTTACCCCCCCGCCCCGGCCATGATTGATGATGACGACCTGGAGGACGACTTGCTAGACGACGACGATAACCTGGATTCATACGCCAAGAAAGGTGGCGCGGCGGCCCTCGGCAACACCGAAGACCGCCTCTCGGCCAAATACGCCGACTACCTGATGTGGACCGACACCGGTTCCTCGCACGACGAAGCCCTCGACCTGGCCAACATGAGCGAGGAAGAATTCGTGGAAGCCGAGCGCGCCGAAAACGCCGACCGCGGCGGTTTCACCAGCCTCGATGACGAGGACGATGACTTCGCCGACGACGACGAGGATGAGGACGAGGGCTACAGCAGCGGCCGCGGTGGCCGCCGCAGCAGCAGTTCCGACAGCGACGATTATTGATTTTTGGTAGCCAGCATTGCGTAGCCGGTAATCATAAGAGTACGCTCAACTGCTGGCACTCCATGCAAAAGACCCCGCCTGGAAATTCCAGACGGGGTCTTTTTTGTTTTAATCTGACTACCGGCTCCCCGGTACCGACTATCAAAAATCAATTCTTACTTCCGGCCGAACACCGACTTCAGGATGTCGCTGGTGCGGGCGGCGGGGTTCTTGCGGATTTTAGCTTCCTCGTTGGCCAGCAGCACGAACAGGCCGTCAACGGCTTTCTGGGTGGTGTAGTCGGCCAGGCTGAGGGTAACGGGCTGCTGGAGCGGGATTTTATTATAGGTGTTGGTGATGGTGGAATAAGCCCGGCCGGCCCCTACCTGGTCGATGGCCTTCTCGATATCGGGGTGGAAAGCCGTGATGAGCTGCGACTGCGTGGACCGGCGCAGGAACTGCGTGGCCGCGTCGGTTTCGCTGCTCGTTACCAGCGAGAGGGCATCCGTAAAGCTCATGTTGGACAGGGCATTCAGGAAAATGTCCTTGGCTTTAGGGGCGGCAGCTTCGGCGGCGCGGTTGAGCTGCGTTTCGAGCGTGCCGAACAGGTTGGTCATGCCCGGCAGGCGGCCGATGGTGCTTTTTACCAGGTCGAGGTCGGGCGGCGTGGGGATGTGAATATCGTCGTTCAGGTTGAAGCCATCGGGCTCGGAGGCGAACTGCACGGCCTTCACGATGCCTTTGTTGAGGGCTTCTTTTACGCCGGCGCTGGCCTGGTCCTGGGTGAGGGGCGGCAGCGGCGCGGGGGCCGGCGTGGTCGTGGTGGTAGTCGTTTTGGTGGTGGTTTTCGCAGCGGCTGCTTTCGCGGCGGCAGTCCTGGCAGCAGCCGCTTTTTTAGCGGCGGCGGTCTTGGCCGCAGCGGCTTTAGCGGCGGCGGCTCTCTTGGCGGCAGTGGTCTGGGCGTGGGCGGCGGGGGCGGCAATGGCCAGCAGGCCGGTGAGCAGCAGGGCGCTGGCGAGTCGGGTTAACATAGAATAACTGCTGCGGCGGGAAAACCGGAAGGCCCCTGTGGCTGTCCTTGGACCGCCGCGTTGCAAATTGAAGACAATTTTGCGGCCAAACCTATTTTTTCGCTTCGCTCATGTCCACCAGCCCCTCGCCTGCTGCCATTTCCACCGCCCCCAATTCGCCCGCCGCGCCGCCCGATGTCGAGATTATGACCATCGGCGACGAGCTGCTCTACGGGCAGGTGATTGATACCAATTCGGCCTTTATGGGCCAGGAGCTGGGCAAAATCGGCCTGCGGGTACGCCAGATTTCGTCGGTATCGGACCGCGCCGATGAGATTGTGGCCGCCCTCGACCAGGCCCGGCAGCGGGCGCAGGTGGTACTCATCACCGGCGGCCTCGGCCCCACCAAGGACGACCTCACCAAGCACGTGTTGGCCCGCTACTTCGGCACCGAGCTCGTGATGCACGAGCCCACGCTGCGCCACGTGGAGGAAATTTTCCAGCGCTTCCAGCGGCCCATGCTCGACGTGAACCGCCAGCAGGCCCTGGTGCCGGCCAACTGCGAGGTGCTGCACAACGCCGTGGGCACGGCTCCCGGCATGTGGTTTGAGGACCAGGGCACCGTGTTCGTGAGCATGCCCGGCGTGCCCTTCGAAATGAAGCGCCTGATGACCGACCACGTGCTGCCGCGTCTGCAAAGCCGCTTCGCCATCGCACCCATCGAGCACGTGGTGGTGATGACCGCCGGGCTGGGCGAAAGCTTCCTGGCCCAGAAAATCGAGGACTGGGAAAATGCCCTGCCCGCCAACTTCAAGCTGGCCTACCTGCCCAGCTTCGGGGCCGTGCGCCTGCGCCTGACCGGCACCGCCGACGGCCTCCCCGACCTGCGCGGCCGCATGCTGGCCCTGCTGCCCGCCCTGCGCGAGTGCATCGGCGAATACATTTTTGCCGAAACCGAAACCACGCTCGAAGCCGCCATTGGCGAACTGCTCAAAGCCCGGGGCCTCACCATTGGCACCGCCGAAAGCTGCACCGGCGGCCTGGTGGCCCAGCGCCTCACCAGCGTGTCGGGCAGCTCGGCCTACTTTCGGGGCAGCATCGTGGCCTACCACAACGACATCAAGCAGCAGGAATTGGGCGTGCAGCCCGCCACCCTGGCCGAGTTCGGGGCCGTGAGCGAGGCCACCGTGCGCGAGATGGCCGAGGGCGCCCGCCGCCGCCTGGGCGTGGACGTGGCCGTGGCCACCAGCGGCATCGCCGGCCCCACCGGCGCCACGGATACCAAGAAAGTCGGGACCGTGTGCCTGGCCTACGCCGACGGCATTCAAACCATCAGCCGCGAGTACGTGCTCGACCGTGGCCGCGCCCTGAACGTGGAGTACGCCGCGCAATCGGTGCTCACGCTGCTGCGGCAGCAGCTGGCGGGCGTTTAGGTTGTTTAATTTATGGTGGTTATTTGCAAGAAGTAAAACGGCTTGCACGTTGTTTAAACCACCGTTTTTGTGAACGGAAAGAAGCTTCGGGCAAAGGCTTGGCAAGGGGGTTACACTTGCTTCGGCAAGTCGTACTCAAGCGGAGAGCGGGCATCGGACACCAGCCGCCAGCCGCCTGCGAGGAGAAGTGCTGCTTCCGGCGCTACATAGGCATAGCCCATCCGGCACTGTTTTCTGACTAGCTTCGCCCAATTGGCAAAGAGGGCCAGCGACGCCGCATCGGTGGCTAACGTGCTGGCTTCGCTGGCGACTAGTACCCCGGGTTGGAAGGTGCCACCCATGGTCAGCAAGAAGCCGTAGGGATTGGCCAACTGGTCCACCAAATAGCGAACCCCACCGGCGCGCTGTGGTACCGAGCGAACGGTCAATGCAACATCAAGCGGCAGTAGCAGTAGACACGGCGCTAGTACCGTCGAGTGATAGGGAACCTTGCCGAGAGTTGGCACCTGGAGCAGGGAGGAGTAAGTAGGAATCGCCGGGTCTTCAAAACTGCCTGTTTCAAAATACTGGCACGGGGCCGTTGCTTCAAAGGCGAGAATAAAGTGGCGAAAATCCTGTTCTGTCGCAAAGAATGTCACCCGTTTGCCCCTCATTGCCGGTGTACCTGTTTTAGTTGGCATCAAAGAAACGACGGAGCAAGGCAGTACAAAAACATACGCTCCTTTTTCTGAACGACCAGCAGCAGCTCGGCACTAAGTGCCCATATGCCCACTCCAGAGCAGTACGAGTTTAAGAAACTCGTCTACCATTGCTCGTTTACGAAATGCCCCGAAGAGATGAGTTTCGTAGACGCCGAAACGCGAGCCCCGCGCCGCCAAAGCAAATCTGCCGGCTGGCACGCGCCAGCTGGAGGATTACCTAAACAATGTCGAATACCAGCTAGTCGGCCAACCTACCCCGGCTGCTCCCCTTTCGGCTTCTTCGCCTTACCCCCGGCCGAATCAATCAGCGCGCGGGCCGATTTGTAGCCTTTGAACAGCGCCGGGTTCACGGCCTCGAACACGCTCATGGCCTTGTCGAGCTCGTAAATCTGGTCCATTTGGGCCGCGTGCACTTCCTCGTAGGTGGCGTTGGCGTTCTGGCGGGCATCGAGCAGCGACTGGGTAGCGGGCAGGCCCTGCTGGAAGGCGTCGGCCAGGGCCTGGGCCTCGGCCAGGTAGTCGGCATCGATGGCGTAGTCATCCAGCTTTTTCGCGTTGGCCTGCGCTTTGGCCAGCACCTGCTGCCCCACCCCGGCCTGCAACTCGGGCCGCAAATGCTGAAACGTGCTGCGCCCAATCGTTACCAGCCCCAGAAAATCCATGTCGTTGAGGCTGGTTGCGCCCATCTGCAACGGCCCGAGCATCGCCAGAATGCGCTTCTCGAACGTCTTTTGCTGCTTGTTGCGGCGCTCGGTTACTTTCTTGGTTTCAATGGCCGTGAGGCCGGCTTTGGCCTGCACGGCGGGCAGGCCGGCCAGCACGTCGGCCGCCTCTTTCGCCGCCATTTTGCTTTTGCCGATGGCCGGCAGGTTGGCCGTCAGCCAGGGGTCAAGCACGCCCATCATTCGGAATTGGTCGGCACGGAACGAATGCATAAGAAAAGAAGGGGTTAAGTGGGAATTTAGCCGGGCTAAAATAGGGCTTAATTCCCGGGATTCCCGCTCCTTGCTACCGCTGCCGCGCCACGCGCTGCCGGTTCAAGGCTTACCCCGCCCGGGCCACCCCTTGCCGGGGCGGTTTCGGCCCTTGCCGGTTCCCGTCCGGGGCTTGCCGGCAGCTCCCCGCTCCTTGCCACCACTTATCCGCGCCTTGCCCGGCCTCCGCCACCCCTGGCCGCTGCTTATCCGCGCCTTACCGGGCTTCCGCCACGGCTGGCCGCGGCTTATCCACGCCTTGTTGCCAGCGCCCGGCTTCCCGGCGCAAAAGTTCGCGCTACACTGCCGCCGGCGCATCTTCCGACACGGGGCGCATGATTTCGTGGCCCATTTTGTCGCGCTTGGTGGTGAGGTACGCCTCGTTGTGGGGGTTCGAATGGATTTCGATGGGCAGCGTGTCCACAATTTCGAGGCCGTAGGCGGTGAGGCCGGTGCGCTTCTTGGGGTTATTGGTGAGCAGGCGCATCTGCCGGATGCCCAGGTCGCGCAGGATGCTGGCGCCCACGCCGTAGTCGCGCTCGTCGCCCTTGAAGCCCAGGTCCTCGTTGGCCTGCACCGTGTCGCGGCCCTGCTCCTGCAGCTTGTAGGCTTTCAGCTTGTTGAGCAGGCCGATGCCGCGCCCCTCCTGGTTCATGT